>CAIOLR010000067.1 GCA_903859135.1 uncultured bacterium
GCAACAGTAGATCCCACAAGTGGCTTCATCACTGGTGTTAGTGCTGGTACAGTAACCTTGGTTGCAAGTTCAGCAGGCGATGCGGACTACAATTCAGCAACTGTAAGTCAAGAATTAACGATTGCACAAATTACTCCAACCCTGACTATTACTTCACCAAATACATTGGATGTAGATGGTACTTTAAGCGCGGTTGTAGAAACGAGTGCTACGTTCGGTCGTGGTGGAGCCCTTAGCTTTGCCATCAGTGCTGGCAGCGGTTCTGCAACAGTAAATGTAAACACAGGTCTAATCACAGGTGTCGATGTTGGTACCGTAACGCTGACCGTGACTTCTGCAGGGGACTCTGACTTCTTATCAGCCAGTGCAAGTCAACTAATCACCATTGGTAGGACTACTCCAATCTTTACCATTACCTCAGCGAATACGATGATCGTGGGTGGTACATTATCCATATCAGGTACAAGCACAGCTAGGCCTGGTCTTGGTGGATCGGTTAACAACTTCGCTATCAGTGCGGGTAGTGGTTCAGCTACTGTTGACACCAATGGTTTGATTACAGCGATCAGTGCCGGTACGATCACTTTGACTGCGATATCTACAGGCGACTCGGACTATTATCCTGCTGTAGGCAATCAGTTAATAACCATTGGTAAAGCTACTCCAACCTTAACGACTACCTCGGCCAATACACTCGCTGTTGGAGGTACCTTAACTGCTACCATAACGACAACAGCTATAGGTGGAGGGGCGTTTAGCTATAGTATCAGCGGAGGTAGTGGTTCGGCTACAGTAGACCCAACGACAGGCTTGATTAGTGCTGTTAGCGCTGGCACTGTTACACTAACATCTACTTCTGCGGGAGATGCAAACTATAATGGAGCTACCGTAAGTCAGTTAATCACAATTACGGGAGGTAGTCAGACATTAACAGTGACCTCTGCGAGCATAATGACTGTAGATGGTTCCCTTACAGCAAGCGTAACTACTACGGCCACATTTGGGAGGGGCGGAACATGGAGTTACGGCATTGTAAATGCCACTGGAATAGCCACCGTGAATCCAATCACTGGTTTGATTACAGCGATAGGAGTGGGCGAAGTAACCCTAACAGTGGCATCATCTGGTGATGCAGATTACAATCCTGCAACGACTCAGCAGCTAATCACCATTGGTAAGGCCACACCAGTGCTTACAGTCACTTCGAGCAGCCTAATCCTGTTGAATACTAGTCTGACTGCTACAGTAAGTACAACAGCTACATTTGGCCGAGGCGGTATATTCAGCTATAATATTAGTGGTGGTAGTGGTTCGGCTACAGTTGATTCCAATGGCCTAATTAGTGCGACTGCAGTTGGCTCAGTAACACTAGTCGTGACTTCCTCTGGTGATACAAACTATAATCCAGCCACAACTAATCAGGGAATTTCGATCGCTACACTCAGTATTAGCAATAGTGCTACATTGGCTGAGGGGCAGACAGGAGCTTTTGTGATTAGCTTGGTTCCTTCAGATTCGACCTTGAGTAGTGCAATTGCCTTCACAATTAGTTCGGCTAGTGGCAGTATAGCGAATGCATCACATTATACGCTCCCTTCAACCGTCGTTTTCCCTGCTGGTCAGAGCAGTGTGTCTGTGCCAGTTCAAGCATTAGCAGATCAGATTTTATATAATGATGAGCTGCTGATGGTAAACTTTACCAATCCGTCTTTTGGAACGCTTACTGGAACCTTAACGATCACCGATAGGACAGCATTAAATCCCAGCAACCTCAAGATTACTATTGGAGCTGCAAAGATCTACCAATCTGGCACGGTACCCATCACAGTGAGCCTACCTGCTGGTGTTACATCTGCTGTACCTATCGATATTGCACTAGGTGTTAGAATTGATGATAAGACGCCTGGCTCATATACCTTCCCAATAATGGTGACTATCCCAGCTAATAGCAATATGGCATCGTTTGATGTGAGTGCGGGTTCTACAGCTGAAGAGGACAAAATATTGATTATTACCGGAGCCGCTACGAGCAGTTTAAGTAATACTACGTATACCGTTCTCGATGGTAAAGTGGTTGTAATTGGACAACAAATGGATGTCGAACGGGGTTTCTCTCCAAATGGGGATGGAATCGGGGATTCCTTCCAAATTAATAACATTACGAATTACCCAGATAACATCGTGTCGATTGTGAATACATCTGGAGTCCTTATATATCAAGGTATTGGATATAACAATGATTTGGTAGCGTTCAAAGGATTGAAACCAGATGGCACTCCACTTTCTCCAGGAAACTACTATATTTATGTCTTATATTACGATAAGAGTGGCAAGCCTCAAATCCATGTGAACTTCCTTGTTCTGAAGAATGGCCAGTAAAATGTACAGGTTGCCGTAGGCCAAACAACGAACCCTTCAGCTAAGCAAACTGAAGGGTTTGTTGTTTGGCTACGATCATAGTGATACCTTTGTTCTCCCAAATTAAAAACTATAATGGAATTACTTTTAAGCCTAGAAACTTGGATCTCACTTGCCACACTCACCGTATTGGAAATAGTCTTAGGAATAGATAACATTGTTTTTATTTCCATATTAGCGGGCAAACTCCCAACCGATAAACAAAAAAAAGGCATGCAGCTGGGCTTAGGCCTTGCGATGATTACCCGTGTATTGTTGTTGTTTTCCTTAACTTTTATCATGACACTCACCTCTACTTTGTTCAATATGGGTGACTGGGTTGGATTGAAGAACATTTTTGGGACCGAAAAAATGGCTATTTCTGGGCGTGATCTCATTTTAATAGTGGGGGGATTATTCTTGATATATAAAAGCACAAGTGAAATTCATGAAAAACTAGAGGGTGCTACTCACCCTGAGGAAGCTAAAGGGAGCATTTCTTTTTGGGGAGTGATTTTGCAGATACTCATACTCGATATTGTATTTTCTTTAGATTCGGTCATCACAGCGGTTGGTATGGCTGATCATGTTGAAATTATGATCGTTGCAGTCATTTTGGCGGTCATTGTGATGATATTTGCCGCAACAGCGATCAGTAATTTTGTCAATAAACATCCAACAGTCAAGATGCTTGGTCTGTCTTTTCTTTTGCTGATAGGCGTTTCTCTTTTGGCAGAAGGTTTCGATCAGCACATTCCCAAAGGCTATATCTATGTTGCTATGGCCTTCTCTGTATTAGTAGAAATGCTCAATTTAAAACTAAAAAAAAACACAAAATCTCCTGTACAGTTACGAAATATACCCAAGGAATAAGGGGAAGCGAACTTTGAATTAATATCAGGTTGCTAAAGTTTGATCTCATCTGTCAACCTAATGTTAATTTGTTTGAGGAGTGAGCATATCTGTTTTGTCCGAATTTTTGAACAAAAATTTGTTGATTGAACCCCAATTAAATATGATAATCGATAGGAGTAGCAGCATGTAAGCAAAAAGCTGATCTCCATCGATCTCTTCTTCAAAGTAAAGAAATGCAACACTGAATGCAATAATTGGATTTAGATACACAATAATTCCTAAGGTAGACGAAGGAATTCCAATAAGTGAATAAGAAACCAGAAATAGGGGAATTACGGTAAAAAGAATGGCAATAATCAGAATATTAATCCAGAAATGGGGCTCTAAAGGTGGAGGAAAGGCTCCAAAATGATACCTAGAAAAGAGGGAAGAAAATTAAAGCAGATAGGATTAATTGCATCCCAAGCACATTAAGCTTGTCCAATTTGAGGATCATGCGTTGTAAAAGTAGATACGATGTGTAGGTAGTGGCAATAAAAATAGACCACATCACATCCATCAAAGACCCATTTGCTAAAAGAAGAACACCAATCAAAGCGATACCAATAGAGGTGAGCTTGACAGTAGACAATTGTTCTCTCAATATAAAAAAACCACCCATCGCTGTAATCAGTGGACATACCAAATACCCAAATGCAGCTGATTTTAGATTGACATGGTTTACTGCATAGAGAAAGGATATCCAATTGCCAGTCAGGAATATCCCTGCAAGGAAAATGAGCCCCAGCAGTTTAGTCCTAGATTTTCTATTCAAAGATTTTAAATAGGAATAGTCTTTTCGAATTTTATCTCTCCGAAAAAGTAAAATGATTATCCATGTAATAATTAAAGCAATAAAGAGGCGATAATTTAGTATCTCAATAGGAGGATATCCTTTAAGGTTTCGTAAAGGAACGGCAAATGTCCCCCATATTGCTGTCGCTCCTATGGCGGCAGCAATATGTTTAAAATTCCTAGAATTCATGATTTAGCTTTATAGGCAGTGACAGAAATTTCAACGTTTACACATTTGGGAAGCCCCAGTACGGCTACCGTCTCTCTTGCAGGAAAACAAGTGTTAAAGTAAGTTCCATATACTTCATTCACCTTTGCAAAATGTTCCATATCACTCAGAAATATGCTCGTTTTAACGATGTCAGCAAATTCATAACCTGCTTTGTTTAAAAGCTGCTCTATGTTTTTCATTACACAGGTCGTTTCTTCGGTGATGCTGGTATTAATTAGCTCGTTCGTTGCTGGGTCTATTGCAATTTGACCTGATACAAAAAGGACATCCCCTGCTTGTACCGCTTGGCTGTATGGCCCAATGGGAGTAGGGGCTAGGTGAGTTTCAATTATTTTTTTCATAGGCTATCTGTATGTTTCTTGACAACAGAACGGATGATGCTAGCCGTAAAGTTTCTTTTGTCAAAAAAAAATGTGGTATGGGCAAACATATAAATAAAAAAGAGTCTCAGCGTATGCGCCGAGACTCTTTTTTATTTATTAAATCAAAAATTGGTTTGCAAGTGGTTAATCCCGATTTTGGGGGGGATGTCGTTTTAAAATCTTTAAAATGATATCCTAAATGTCTCAACGCTAAACCACTACTTCTTTTTAATCTCTACACGGCGATTTAAAACACGACCAGCTTCCGTGTCATTGGGAGCGATAGGACGTTTTGTGCCGAAGCCTTTAACGGCTAGCTTAGATGAAGGGATACCTGCATTTACTAGATATGTTTTTACAGAGTTAGCTCTATCTATAGATAATTGCATATTGTATTCTGGTGTGCCCTCGATAGAAGCGAATCCTTCTAGTCGGATTTTGGAATAGACACCTGATTTAACATCAGAAGATAGTTGATCCAAAGCTGGATAAGAGGATGTTTTCAGTACAGAAGAATCAAATTCAAACTGAATATTGCCTTTGCTAGCACCTTCAGGAACAGTTGTTTCTACACAGCCAGTGGGGCATAAAGCACAACCAGAGCCATCTACTTTAATTCCAGTTGGTGTGTTAGGGCATTTGTCAAATTTATCAGCTACACCGTCGCTGTCACTGTCTTTTGACAAAGCATCAATTTTAGTGCTTTGATCAGCGATCAGTTTATCTTGATCAGCAACATGCTTATCTTGCTCAGCTACATGTTTTTTTAGTGAATCTAATTCTCTGCGTAAAGAGGGGTCTCTCAACTCATCATACATCATCGCAACGGGATTCACCCAATCTAAATTGGGTTTAGATTTCGGTCCGAAAGAAAACTCAATACCTGCATAGCTATACGAGTATTTGTCTTTTGCTGCCCGTTTTGTAACGGGAGATATATCATTACCTCCGTCTAGATCATTAGAGCCAAGGAAATACATGTTATGTCCAAGATCAAAATTAACTCGGTCAGAGATTCTGAATTTCACACCCACTCCTACAGGAATCTGTTTTGAAGTCGTGCTTCCATTATCGACTGTGTTATTTTTGTCGTCTATATATTTATTTGAATAACCCGATAAACCAAAACCAGCCTTCACTAAGAAATTAATACTGTTCTCTCTTCTCAAAAAATCAATGGTAGCGACATTCACAACTCCCATCATATTGGCAGACCAGTCTAGTGAAGTTTTGAATGATGTGCGCCCATCTTGTATTCCATTCGTCGCATTTTTGTTTGAACCAGAAAGAGTACCCGCAAGACCACTTAATTCTAAGCCAAAAGAATGAGCCAATTGCTTGCGAATAGTAAGTCCGTAGCCTAAATTCATGTCCCAATTACTGTAATTGTTAGTTCCACTCGCACCTGTTAGTGCAACAGGAGATAATACCCCAGCATTTAATCCCACATTCCACGTTCTGTATTGTGCCCGACCACCGAATATTTTGGCCGTTGAGCTTATTGCCTTAGTTGAAACATTTTGTGCATTTGACGTAGTCGTTATTCCGAGTACAGCCACCAGTGAGAATGTAAAGGCTTTCTTAATAAATTTACAA
>CAIOLR010000068.1 GCA_903859135.1 uncultured bacterium
GATAAGCCAGTGGCCGTAGTTTTTCCCAAACTTGACAACAAATAATCTGTGTATAAATCTCTAATCTTCGCTTTGTCCATCTTGCAAAAATAGTCTATCATATAAATATGAAAAATAGGGGCTGCGTAACATCAGTTATAAGGTCAGGAGCCTTCACGAAGGCCATGATGCTATCAAATATCGACAGATAGTTTTGATAGTCTCGCGAGGCCATCAAGCCCATTTCATGAAGATTTTCCGCAAAAATATACGCGTCTTCATAAATAGTGCGGTCTTGGATAATATGATCACGACTATTCTGAATTTCCATCACTTGTTTGAAGCGGCTGTTCAAAAAATAGATCTGCAGATTGAAACTCCAGCGCTTCATATCGTTGTAAAAATCCTCCAAATAAGGATTCGTGTCAACAAGCTCAAACTTGGGTTCGTACCCCAAATGATTAGCGAGTAGCGCTGTTAGCGTGGTTTTCCCTGCGCCAATGTTTCCGACGATTGCAATGTGCATTTTGCATGTGCTTCTTGTCGTCAATTTACTAAATTCTGTGAGCGAATAGGCTTAAGAAAAACAATAATTTAAAAACTTTTAAAACCAATGATTTCACGCACTTCTTTAATTGTACTAAAAGCACTTTCACGAGCCTTTGCCGCACCATGTTTTGCCACTTGACGTAAATAGGCCTCATCATTCATAATGGCTTTAATACGCTCGCGCATGGGAGTGGTAACAAGCACCATGTCTTCGGCCAATTGTTTTTTTAAATCCCCATAGCGTATCTGACAGGTGTTGTACAAATTTTCAAAATGCTGATAGGTATCGGCACTTGAAACTGTTTTCATCAAGTCAAAAAGGTTCTGAATCGCGTCTGGCTTAGTTTCATTTGCTTGCGTGGGACCACCATCGGTCACTGCACGCATCACTTTTTTACGAATCACTTCTGGCTCATCCGACAGGTATACTGCGTTCCATTCTCCTTCAGATTTGCCCATCTTACCTTTGCCATCTAAGCCAGGAATTTTCACCAATTTGTCCGTAAAACTAAAGGCATAAGGCTCGGGGAAATACTCGGCATGGTACATCCGATTGAAACGATTAGCAAACGTACGTGCCATCTCTAAATGTTGCTCCTGATCCTTACCAACAGGGACTTTAGTCGCTTTATGGATGAGAATATCTGCAGCCATCAAGGTGGGATAAGTTAGCAATCCTGCATTGACATTATCGGGTTGCGAGCGTATTTTATCTTTGAAGGAAGCACTCCGTTCCAGTTCGCCCAAATAGGCATTCATATTCAGATAGAGATACAATTCCGTTATTTCAGGCACATCCGACTGAATATAAATAGTTGCCTTTTCGGGATCTATTCCTGCAGCCAAATACTCAACCAGCACCTGTTTTACATGGCTATGTAAATCGCTTGGTGTTGGGTGGGTAGTCAGCGAATGGTAGTCGGCAATAAAAAAATAGCAGTTATAATTATTTTGCATCTGAACAAAATTCTTAACCGCACCATAATAATTTCCTAAATGTAATTTTCCGGTACTCCGAATACCACTAACAACAGTTTCCATAAGCGGCAAAAATAACTATTTTTGGAAATGCTGAAGTACATTATCAGGAAATTACACCACCTCTGTTATATGGTGAGTATTGCAATTTGCTTTTTACCACTTTATCCCACTCTTTATTATTATTCGCGAAAGCACAACTTGAGAGCCATGAACAGAATCCGGAAAATGTTCAGTTTTGGAAGCGCATTCCTCTCTGGCATTTTTTTCAAATTTCGGTTTGAAAAACCGATAGACTGGTCAAAACCCTACATCATCTGCCCTAACCATACCTCCAATTTGGATATTACCTCGATGGTTCTGCTCATGAAGAATGATTTCGTATTCTTCGGCAAAGCTGAGTTACTAGACAATATTGTAACCCGCTTGTATTTCAAAACGATTGATATCCCCGTCAAACGTGAAAGTAAGATATCGGCATTCCGCGCTTTTAAACGTGCTGAAGATTATTTAAAACGTGGTACCAGCGTAGTAATCTTTCCCGAAGGATTGATAGCCGATGCGTATCCACCCGTTTTACAACCGTTCAAAAATGGGCCTTTTCGCATGGCGATCGAGCAAAAAATAAATATCATACCAGTGACCATCCGAAATAATTGGAAAATCATGTGGGATGATGGATCCAAATACGGAACACGACCTGGAACATGTGACATTCGTGTACACAAACCCATTGAAACCAGCCATTTATCATTAGATGATGCCGATCATTTAAGAGATCAGGTTTATGCGATCATACACCAAGAATTAAACGAATACCAAGCCATTGAGAATATGCAAATAGTTCAGGAAAAAATCCATCTAAACTAAATGAAAATTTACACCAAAACTGGAGACAAAGGATATACCTCTTTGATTGGGGGAACACGTGTTCCCAAACACCATGTACGCATTGAAACCTATGGAACGGTGGATGAGCTGAACTCATACATTGGTATCATTCGTGATCAAGAAATCACACCAGAACAAAAAGATATGCTAAAAGAAATTCAGGACCGATTGTTTACCATTGGGTCTTCATTGGCTTCTGATCCCGAAAAGTCGAAAATGAAAATACCTGATCTGCACACATCAGATATCGAACTATTGGAGCAACAGATCGACAAAATGAATGAAGACTTACCCGAATTACGTCATTTTATTTTACCAGGAGGAGATCAAGCGGTATCCTTTTGTCATATCGCCCGATGTGTTTGTAGACGAGCAGAACGCATTTGTGTGAACCTCGCCGAAATAAGTTCAGTAGATGAGCAGGTAATCATCTACTTAAATCGTTTGAGTGATTATCTTTTTGTGCTCGCAAGAAAGTTATGCCACGATAGAAAAATACCTGAAAATCAATGGATTCCAAGAATATAAAGAATATCTCAAATATATTTTATGGTATTAGTATAATTTGTATATTTTTGCCCAAAATCTAACCTAAATATTCTAAAAATATGTATTGGACATTAGAATTAGCTTCACACCTAGAAGACGCACCATGGCCAGCAACCAAAGATGAGTTGATCGACTATGCAATCCGATCAGGGGCACCTGTTGAAGTGATTGAAAATTTGCAAGCATTGGAAGACGATGGTGAGCCATATGAAAATATTGAGGAAATATGGCCAGACTATCCTACAAAAGACGATTTTTTCTTTAATGAAGATGAATATTAAAGAACCCATAAAGCTACTTTCAAACGCTACGCGCATAGCCTAGCAAAATATTGAGCATTGTATATTTTAAAGTTTTACGAAAGTATATCACTTTAGAATATACAAAGCCCTGTGTGCTTTAATATTGCCCAAACGAGATTACTTACTCATCTCTGTTTTCGACTTTTCATCCAAGAATCTACAGAATAAGGCCCTGAACCAACTATCCAAAAACTAATTAGAAGGAAAAGGACGGTAATGGATATCCATAGCTCTGAATTTAATAACGAAAACCCTCGAGTAA
>CAIOLR010000069.1 GCA_903859135.1 uncultured bacterium
CCGATCTTACAGCGCAAAAATAATAGCGGAGGTTAGATCAAAGACGTCCTAACAAGCAATGGCCTCTTAATTTTTTTAAGAGGCCATTGCTTGTTCAATGAGATTTAAGCTTACCCTGCATAGCCATTTCCTACTAGAATCAACCGATACAAAGATTTTCATTTGTTTAATTTGTTTTTCAATGGTCATGAAGCTATCATGAGTCAGCGCAGATTAATCATTTAGGATTTGTTAGCGGTAGCTCATGATGGTTTTGTACCTTTGCCCCTGTGAAACGGTTGATCATTTTTATACTATCCTTCGTGTACCTCTCTGCTTCGGCTGGGGTAAAGGTCAACCTGTTTTACTGCTGTGGTCAATTAGAAACGATTTCTCTTTTTGAACAACAAACATCCGATGATTGCAAGGGATCAACAGAAAAAGATTGTTGCGATAATAGGTCGGCATTATTAAAGATTAAGGGTGAGCAAAAAAATGCAAGTGTAGATCACTTTGAGTTTAAATCAACTTTTGTAAATTTACCGCCTACCTACACGCTTCAATGGCTTCCCTCCGTAACGGAGCTAGTTCATCCCATACGGAAAACCTTATCTAATTCCTCTCCTCCGCACTACGTTTTGTACTGTGTGCATCGTATTTAAGTTGCTGCAATGATTTTTTTCAAGTGCCTTTACTTCATGGTTTTGGTGCTTGTTTATTCTTAAATTGTTAACAGATTAAAAAAATATGAACTTATTAAAGTATGTGCTGTTGGCTGCTATTATGCTATTTATGGCAAGCAGCTCATCTTCTTACGCACAAAAAAAGAATTTAAAGACCGAAACCATTCAAGTTTGGGGCACTTGCGAGCAATGTAAGCAGCGAATTGAAAGCACGCTAATCAAGTACGGTGTTTATAAAGCAGATTGGGATATAAAGACTAATATGCTAACGGTGAGCTACGATAGTATAAAACTATCCATTTTAAAAATTGAAAAAAAACTCGCATCCATAGGCCATGACACGGAAACATTCAAAGCGGACGATCGAGTATACGAAAACTTGCCAGGATGCTGTCATTATGAGCGGTACGTAAAGTCTTTGATTGAACAAGCACCAGATTCCATCCCGCCTAGTACGATCGATCACCAAGTAAATCGTACGATCACCGGCGTGGTATTGGAAGAGGATAAAAGAGGTAAATTTCTTCCATTGGCTGGTGCGACGGTTCATGCGACGGGCAGCTATGTAAGTGTCACCGATAGTTTGGGCATCTTCAAAATACAGTGTCGTATTCCCTCTGAGATTGTGGTGAGTTATATCGGCCTTCAATCGGATACGGTAAAAATCACTTCGGCAAATGAAATCAAGGTGATTTTGAAAAATACTTCGTCTACCAATTTGAACGAAGTTGTAGTCACATCTAGGAGACCATCGACCTATATTTCTTCATTAAGTACGCTGAATACACTTCATCTGAGTTCGAAAGAATTGGCTAAAGCTGCCTGTTGCAACCTATCGGAAAGTTTTGAAACCAGTCCGTCGGTGGATGTCAGTTATGCAGATGCTATCACTGGAGTGAAGCAAATTCAAATGCTCGGGCTATCGGGTAATTACACACAAAGCACTACGGAGAATATACCCGAAATACGCGGACTTGCTGGTAGTTATGGATTGACATTTATTCCTGGCCCGTGGATTGAAAGCATCCAAGTAACAAAAGGCGCTGGCTCTGTAGCGAATGGCTATGAAAGTATCACTGGGCAAATCAATATTGAAGAAAAAAAGCCTGATGCTGCCGAAAAGCTATTCATCAATGGATATGCAAATGATTTAGGGCGTTTGGAAACATCCATCAACCTAAGAAAAAAACTAGACGACCGATGGAGCACCGCATTGCTCACTCATGCCAATGGGGTATTTGCCAAAATGGATGCGAACAGAGATGGTTTTCTAGATATCCCTCTGGGACGACAACTGAATGTGATTAGTCGTTGGGAATATGAAGATATGAACGGAGTAATTGCGCAGGTCGCCCTTAAAGCACTAACAGATAACAGACAGGCTGGCCAAAATGATTTTGACCCCATTAAAGACAAACTCACTACCAATAAATATGGAATTGGAATCCACGTACAGCAATATGTGCTATCAGGTAAATTGGGTTACGTGTTTCCTCAACAGAAATACAAAAGTATTGGCTTGATGCTTTCGGCAATCAATTACAACAATCAATCCTATTATGGACTGAATCAATATGATGCGAAGCAAAACTCTATTTATGCGAATCTTATTTACCAGTCTATTATTGGTACAACGGCACATAAGTTTCGTACAGGATTTAGTTTTGTAGGTGATGGGTATGATGAAACATTCGCCAGTAAGAATTTCAAACGACAAGAAATAGTCCCTGGTGCATTTTTTGAGTATACCTATACCCAAACAGAAAAGTTTACGGCCATTGCAGGACTACGTGCAGATTACCATAATCAATATCACTTGATGGTAACACCGCGTCTGAATTTGAAATATAATCTTACTCCCGAAACCAATTTGCGCTTTTCGGCAGGTTCTGGATTGAGAACGGCAAATCTTTTTGCAGAAAATACGGGACTTTTTGTAAGCTCGAGGCTGTATACAATCGCAAACCCAAGCTCCAATTATGGGTATGGCCTTAATCCTGAAAAAGCATGTAATTATGGTCTCAACCTGACGCATAAGTTTGAGCTGAATGGCCAATCGGGGTCATTTAGTGCGGATGCTTATCGCACTGTTTTTACCAATCAAGTGGTGGTCGATGTAGATGCCAGTTCGCGAGAAATTCGTTTTTATGATCTAGATGGCCAATCGTTTTCCAACAGCATTCAGGCAGAATTAAATTACGAGCCTTTGGATAAACTAGAAGTCCGTTTGGCTTATCGTTGGTTAGATGTACAAACCAATTACGGTGGTGCCGTTTTACAGAAGCCACTTGTTGCCAAACATCGAGCATTCATTAATCTGGCTTACGAAACCAACAATCACTGGAAATTCGATCATACCACACAATGGTTTGGTGAAAAAAGATTGCCCAATGCGTCCACCATTCCTATTGATCATCAATTTGAGGTGTACTCACCTTCATATATCCAAATGATGGCACAGGTGACCAAACAGTTTGGCAAAACATGGGATGTATATATCGGTAGCGAAAACCTAACCTCCTACACACAAGAAAATCTAATCATTGCAGCCAATCAGCCATTCAGTCCAAATTTCGATGGCTCGGTAGTTTGGGGTCCCATAAACGGGCGAATGTTTTATTTGGGCTTGAGGTATAAAATACTATAGGGCTGTCAGAATTTGGATTGGCCATGATTTATGGATGATTGGATTTTTGGGTACTCAAATATGCATCCTTGATTTTTTGTCTGTCCGTAGCGTTCAGTGCACTGTTCTACTGATTAGTTTAAACTATTTTAAAAACCTTATTTGTCAAACAAAAACAATGACACATACCTATAAAATTACAGGCATGACCTGTTCAGGTTGCCAGTTTAAAGTTCAAAACTTACTCTCACAGGTCGACGGAGTGAAAGAAGTAGCTGTAGATGTAGCAGCAGGTGAAGCAAGAATAGAGATGGATAAACACCTTTCAATTGGTTCGCTTAAACATGCATTGGCCGATTATGCCAAATATCAAATCGAAGAAAAAGGAGTAACCATGCCCGCAAAAAGTATGATTTCAGAAGAAGAAACCAAATTGTGGTTCGCAACCTATCGACCACTTTTATTAATCGTGGCATATATCTTTTTTGTTTCATTGATCACCTCATTTACCGATGGCTCAATAAATACAGGAGTGTGGATGAACAACTTTATGGCAGGATTCTTCATTGTGTTTTCATTTTTTAAACTACTCAATCTGTCAGATTTTGCAGTCAGCTACGCCATGTACGATATCATCGCAAAAAAGGTAAAAGGCTATGGATTCGTTTACCCGTTCATCGAATTAGCCTTAGGTATTGCCTATCTAATACACTTTGATCCCATGTTTACGAGTATTGCTACTATTGTGGTGATGGGCATTAGCTCAATTGGAGTTATTCAGAGTGTGTTGAATAAGCAGAAAATTAAATGTGCATGCCTAGGTGCTGTGTTTAATTTGCCAATGAGTACGGTTACCATTATTGAAGACTTGTTGATGGTGTTGATGGCTATTATGCTACTAGCTGTAGCGCATTAATCCTTCTTGGGTGTAAATAACAGCCTGTTTAAATTTCATTTAATGAGATTTAAACAGGTATATGCGAGCGCATATAGCCTATTTTGGCTCTCAATAATGTTGTTTTGAGGATTAACTAGTTGGTTCTCAAAAAGCATTCAAGTGTCACATTGTTAACAATTTACATTAAAATATGTGTATAAAATTATGCAATAAATGGATGTATTTATAACAAAAACTGGTATTTTGAATGATGCTAACAAAGACAAAATCGCCTGCACAACTTGGATTTTTCACACGTTTAGAGGACCAACTAAATCAGAAACATCCGCTATTTCAACTAGCGCATCAAATACAATGGGTTGTATTCGAGGATGCGTTTTCGAAACATTACAGCTTAACACAAGGAGCACCATCCAAACCGATCAGACTGATGGTGTCCTTGCTTATTTTGAAACAGCTTCGGAACTTAAGTGATGAGGGCATAGTTGAACAATGGTCAGCGAATTCCTATTATCAATATTTTAGCGGAGAGCAAACATTCAGTCCAAAAACACCATGTGCATCAACGGAATTGGTTGAATTTAGAAAGCGGATAGGTGAAGAAGGAGCAGAATTGATTTTTAAAG
>CAIOLR010000070.1 GCA_903859135.1 uncultured bacterium
GGGGATTGTTTAGAGCTGCAAAGTTGCATTTTACAGCGACAGACTTTCTTTACTTGTATCTTGATGATTCACACATTGAAACTGCATTGAAACGCATTGCAAAAGAACTTGATTACATTTAATAACTGGAGAAACAAAATGAGCTTACAAAATATTAAAAAATTGATTGATAAATTTGAAACAAATCTTTTTTATAGTCTTGATGACGGAATGGGGGAAGGTAATCTAGTCCACGTTTTACGTTTGCAATTAGATGACGCTCAAAATGCGGATTGGTCGCGTAATGAATTAGCGGATCATATTTTAAGCGATAGCGATGATTTAGAAAGTGAATTGCTTAGTTTGAATGATGCCCAACGCGAAGAATTTAGAGAAATTCAACACGCTATTATTAATTATTTTGGAGAATAGACATGATTACTTATTTACTTGATAACGACACCGTTGTCCGTATTGAAAGCCGCAAAGACATTGGTGACATGGTACACGCCCAAATATATGATTCTAACAGCGCTTTAGTGGACGTTAAAGGGCGTGTGGTTGATATCCTTGAGGATTATGAAGACTGGCAATAATTCAGCGTGTAGCGCTTTAGAATTAGAGCGCTATGCACTGCACTATTGCAGTAACACACATTTAAATTAAAACCGGAGATATAACATGAATACATTTTACGACGTAGTTGTTGGATCAATTCTAACTACAATTTTCACAGTTATTTTTGTTGCCGAACTGATTGTGATTTGGGGAGAATAAGCCATGTGGTTAACATTTGAACAATTTAAAAAACAAACTGATCCAGATAGCATACCGCATTATTTTTTCTATAAAACGTATGATAAAGAACTATCGTATCAAATGGCATATCGTGAGTATTTAAATACTGCAATACCACACACTTGGATACGATCAAGAGATTACAGCGACGCAAAAATTAGCGAACTTTTTAGAATTTTTGAAGAAACCGGAGAATAGACATGATGATGACATACAAAGAATATATCCAGTCACTGCCAAGGGATTACCTGCAAATGCTGTACGATGAAGACATACATTTGTTTCAAGCATACAAAGAGTACGTTATCGCGTACAAGTCACTAGAAGCAGAGTATGGGGAGATTAAGCCATGCTAATACCGCAGAAAGCAATGAAGGTAAAAGTTCCCAAGGCATTAAAAGTAAACAGGGGACGTCCTAAAGTTGACCCGAAGTTGAAGTGTAGACATTACCAACTATCACTCGCAGGTGATTTGATAGACTTTATCGAAGGCGCTGGACTTCGATCAAAAAGCAAATTCATCAGTATGGCAATCAGAACAGCAATCGAGTTTAAAAAATATCGCTCACTGCCGTATGACAGATGTTTAGATTGTGGTTGCGATATGACTGCCCCACTCGATCCCATGGACGGTGCAAAAACCTACGTTGATGAAGATGGTAAAATCTTAGACGTGTTTGTACAATGTGAGGGTTGCGGTGGACGTGCTGGACATAGACAATACGATCCGCGAAAACACGGACTAGAACCCGAAGCATAAAAATATAGCCGGTTTAATCACCGGCTTTTTTGTACATAGAATTTATGTTGTTTTCTATGATAGCGTTTTCTATTATAGAAAGTTCTTAAAATTCTATGCTAATTAAATATAGCTTTAGAATACTATATATAGACCCTTGATTTTATATATTATAAAATGTAAAATGTAATCTCTATATATTCAATTTAAAAGGGTTAATTATGAAAAAAGAAGTGATAATGAAACGTGAATTTTTTGGTGAGTTTATACAACAAAAAACACATTGCGAAATGTTTTCAGCAAATGACATTGTAGCCGTTGGTAATAAACTTAGATATAAAAACGGTTTATCTAATAAAGTGTTATCTGCTTATTTTGAAACACAAGAAACTAAAGACTTAATTACGCAAATAAAATGGGAGTTTAATTTGCAGGATACACA
This sequence comes from uncultured bacterium, assembly GCA_903859135.1. Lineage (GTDB taxonomy): Bacteria > Bacteroidota > Bacteroidia > Sphingobacteriales > Sphingobacteriaceae > Daejeonella. Next base: position 1,959 of record CAIOLR010000070.1, read on the forward strand.
AGTCAAAAATGTTAAAAGAGGGCGAAATGGGGAAACGTGGGTGCATCCTTTGGTATTTATTGATTTGGCAATGTGGTTAAGTCCAGAATTAAAGGTAAAAGTATTGACGTGGGTAATGGACGGGTTAACACAGCTTAGAGATAATAGTGGAAATTCATTTAAAGCAATGAATTCAGCACTACAGGTTAAATACCCTACTCAATTTGAATCACCTATCAATTTTATTCGCGTAGCAAATGCAATTGCTAAATCTTGCGGAGTTTATGAAACAGGTTCTGATAAATGGCAGTATGCTACAAAAGAACAGCTAGAACTTAGGGATCGAATTCAAAACTTAATTACAATTTATTGTGACGTAATAGATGATTTAGAAACGTGCGTTAATAAGGCTATTCAAAAAGAGTTAACTTTATCCGAATAAGAAATATAAGCCGGTTTAATAGCCGGCTTTTTTGTATCTGCCAC
>CAIOLR010000071.1 GCA_903859135.1 uncultured bacterium
CCCCAATTATTGGGGCCATATCCTTTGAACTTACCAGGGTTGTCTACACACCACTGATAGTTAATCAATGACTGGTTGGTATTCTCTTTCCAATAATCTGCATACCTGTCTTTGAGATTTCTTGGATCAAGTCCTAAATAAGAATAATGAGACCAGAATAGAGGACCACCATTTTCTGCACTACCCTGGTGATGGAGTTGCAATGCTTTGTTATCTGTGGGTATTGGGTCTACTTTTATTTTTCCATTTTGTGCCCAACCTTCATGGTATACCGCTGCATCAATCGAATGGGTTGGAGAAGAAGCTGCCAAAATGTACATAATTAAACATTCGTTGTAACCACGTACGGCAAAATTCATTTCCCATTCGTAGGTTGGACTCCAGTGCCAATAAAGTACTTTTTTATTGTTGGTATACCAATCAAACTCAACGGTTTTCCAAAGCACATCAATCCTTAATGCAAGCGCCCTCTCTTGTGCATCACCGTTTTGTAAATATTGCCTGGCGCATAATAAACCTTGCACCATGTAAGACGTTTCCACTAGATCTCCACCATTATCTTTTTTGCTGAATGGCTTTACTTTTCCGGTTTCTCCATTCCACCAATGAGGCCAGGCTCCATGAAAGCGATCGGCTGTCTCAAGAAACTGTACAATTTTTTCTATCCGTTGTACCCCTGATTTACGGGAAATGAATTTACGTTCCATACCCACCAACAATGACATCACACCAAAACCACTACCACCGCTGGTTACAGTACTTTTGTCATTTTGCGGATAATTATTATCCAAATGTAAACGCTCCCTTGCCAGGCCACTGTTAGGCTCTGCACCTTCCCAAAAATATTGGAAAGTAGCCTGCTGTACTTTTGTAAATAATTGACTATCCGCTTTGGAGGCAAACTTCACCTGTGCGGATACAAATAACGGAATCGCAAGTAAAAACAGGCATGCGAATTTGATCGTACATTTTTTTTTCATGGCTTTAGCTTATTTACCTGCTTTACCCAAATTATACAATGCTTTGACATACGCATCACCCAGACTTTTATTGTAAATTCTTACTTCATCAATTTGACCTGTCATAGGCGCAAAACTTACATCTGTACTAACCGTTTTACCAGTTATGCCATTGTAATTGGAACCAATAATAATTTCACTGGGTTCAATTGATTTGAACAGGTTATTTCCGATGCCTCTGTTTGGATATCCACCTACCTTAACACCATCTGCCCAAATATTAAACACACCACTAGTACCATCATAGGTAAGTAATATATGTGTCCATTTATCAGGTCCAATTGCTGGAAATATCACATTATTCAGGTTATCCTGTGTACCTCCACCAACAGTTCCAAAGGATGGCTGGATAGTTAATGTGGTATTCGTTGTTACTAAATTGGTATTCAGAGCAAAATTGATATTGCCCGTAAATATGCCAGGTCGTGCGAGTTGAAACAACATGGTTCTTTTAGATCCATTGTTTTGAATTTTTACCCACGTACTGATGGTAAAGTTTTTCAGAGAATCAGTTTTAAACCGTTGAAACTGGGTCGCATAATAAATATACCCGCCATTCAGGCTGATAGATTTCCCTTTTACACCGCCTGCCGCATAACTATCGTTCGCAGTTGATGTAGGTGCAGTACCACTAACCAGTTCGTTTTTTGTATCATCAAAACTCCAGTAGGCAATAAGGTTTTCAGGGAATACTTCACTGGCACTAGCATAGCCATCGATTTTCCCATCATAAGCTGCAGTGCTTACATCCGGAAGTTGATTAGGATTGCCATCTTTCTTACACGCTGATGCACAAATTGCCAGGATAAGCATAAAAGGTGTGCTTTTTCTGATTGTTGCGTTTATTAAATAAAAAATCATGATAAAAAAATTAATGGATAAAAAATATTAATACCCGGGATTCTGCTTCAGCACACCCGCACTCAGATCAATCTGTGTTTGCGGAATCGGTAACAATACATCCCTCGAATCAATGAAATTAGTTTTGCCGGCTGCATTCAAAGTACTTTGAGCAATACCCCAACGTACAATATCGAAGAAACGGTCATGTTCCATAGCTAACTCTACTCTTCTTTCCTGCCGTATGGCCAAACGCAAAACAGCTGGGTCTGTAGTTGTAATATCAGGCAAAATACCCGCGATTCCTGCCCTGGAACGGAGCCTTACCGAATTCAAAGCATTTCTTGGGACTGTAATATTTACGGTACCACCTACTTCATTTGCGGCTTCGGCAAACATGAGTACCACATCTGCATACCTTAGTATTCGTAAATTCATCCAGTAACCAAAACGGTTTCCGTAAGAACTGCGCAGGGATGGATTTGTGTAAACTTTATTATTGTAACGCGGATTGGGTAATCCAACCGGCAGGTTCTCAGAATAGATCGTTTGGTAAGTTGTAGTAGCAGTGCTTGTATACATTATCGTTCTGTTCTTGCGTGGATCATTGGCCTCATACGCCCCTTCTAGTTGAGTGCTTGGTGTATTCCATCCCCAACCCAAGTCAAAAATACCTGAACCTCTTACTCCTTGTATCTGCGCATACTGTACCCCATTGGTTTGCGGGATGGATGCAGAAGCAGTTGCCTGAACTTCAAAAACCGACTCACTGCTATTCTCCCCTTCCTCTCTGAAAATTTTATCGTAGGATGTATTCAGATTATACTGTCCTGACGTCATTACCAAATTTGCAGCAGCCATCGCTTGAGAATACTTTTTTTGTTGCAGATAGACTTTTGCCAGCAGCCCGTTTGCAGAACCGCTTGTTACCCTTCCTGCAAATTTACTCGGGTCCCATGTGAGTGGGAGTGTTGCAGCTGCAGCGGTAAGGTCATTCTCGATAAAAGCATACACTTGCGCGGCAGTGCTTTGTGGTAAATTGTTTTGCGCCGCAGGGTTTTCAAATACCGTATCAATAATTGGCACACTTCCAAACAAACGCACCATCATAAAATAAGCATATCCTCTTAAGAACCTTGCTTCGCCAATAGTCTGCACTTTGATTTGGTCGGTTGAAGTAATCGTTTTGTTTGTATTGACTTCTTTGATCGTTACATTACATTTGTTAACTAACCCTAAATAACCCAGCCAGAGAGTATTACAAAAACTGTTACTGGGTAATACAGGAAAATTATCCATATCAATAGCAGCAGCACCACCGTCGGCTGGGGTGCTACCTTTATCGGCATCATCGCTGCGAATGCTGGTTGCACAGATGAAAGCCTGGCTGTGCACATTGAAACTTCTTAATTCATTGTATGCACCAAATATAAATTGATCATAAGGACCAGATCCCCCAGGATAAGGATAATTATCTGCGTCGTAAGCGCCCTGGCGTTCTGTATCGAGAAAACTTTTCTTACATCCCGGCAATCCAATTTGCATGACAATAATAGCAAGTGTAAGAATAGTGGGGATTAATAAATTCTTTTTCATATTGTAATATTTAGCAGGCTAAAAAGTTAAGTTCAACCCAAATGAATAAACAGCAGGTACCGGGTAAGACCCATTGTCGGCTCCACCACCCAGTATCGAACCAATGATCGGCTCTGGTGAGTAACCGGTAACTTTGCTCCATGTTTTTATGTTCTGTCCATTAAGAAATATGCGCGCTTTTTTGATACCAGCTTTCAAAAGTAATTTCTGTTGGAAGGAGTAACCAATTTGCAGGTTTCGAATACGGAAATAATCACCTGGCTCCAAATAATAGGTACTCATAAGAAAATTATTACCCCTTGTATTATCTAGTATCGGTTCAATATTTGATGTACCGGCTGTGCTATATGCATTTAAGCGGTTCGCTTCATAATTCAAAACGGCAAATGTTGCTGTACGGCGCTGTGTATAAATTTTATGGCCAGTCATTCCCTGTAAATCCACATCCAAATCAAACCCTTTGTAGCCTAGTGTGAAATTTCCACCAAAACTATATGGAGGAAATGGTGAGCCTATATATCCGCGATCTGCCGGTGAAATGATGCCATCACCATTGTTATCTGAATAACGAATATCGCCTGGCAATGAATTGGCAAACGCTGCCTGCTTACTCATATCTGAAGATGATTGATAAATACCTGTTTGTGTATACCCGTAAAAATAACCAATCGATTGCCCTGTGGTCGTTTGGTTAACACCACCGTTACCAATGATTGTGAAATTAAAATTGTTACCTATCGATTTAACTTCATTTTTATTATAACTGAAATTCGCTGACAAACCATAAGTAAAATCCCTGCCTATCTTGTCATTCCAACCTAAAGAAACTTCTATTCCTTTGTTGCTAATTTGTCCAAGATTGGTAAAATAACTTCTGCTATCGTTGGGTAATGTTACCCCGGTAAGAATATCTGTGGTCGTTCTGTCATACCATGTAAATTCTACATTCAGTTTGCCTAAAAGGTAGATCTGGTGATAACAATGCATTGGTCGATCTCGTCATTGGCAATCTAGCATAAACTCGCCTATCCCTACCTCCTCTCGTTCCTCTAGCATTCTCTTCCATTTGTGATGTTAGATGAATGTAGTCATTGTCGTTGTCCAAACTCAATCTAGGTACCGCCGTTGGTCGAAATCTGGTTAACGCTCGTGGTGCAAACGAGGAAACTGTTGATTTAATCTTTTCAATATCCAATAATCTTTCTCTCAGTACTGCCATTGTACCTACAGCTTTATTGAATCGGTGTTTGAAACGTCTCGAGTACCTATACAATAACATTACTGCTACGATAACTATTACAACCACACTTATAATACAACCTGCAGTAATCCATAAAGTCTTTTGCAATTGTGACACACTTTTATGTGCCGAATCCATTGATTCTTGGACAATGGTCAACTGTTGCTCTAACGCCGTTTCTGCCGCAGGCCGCTTCGGCCCTTCTATCTCTGACACCTCCTTAGTGGGGAAGCTAAGAATGTTGTCTCGCGCTAGATCAATTTCTGTTATTTCAATGAGATGGTGACTAGGACCACCTTTGGTTTTAACAGTAACTCCTTTGCTATTTGTCGCGTGCAACGTACAACCGGGTGGTACATACATAACACCAGCTCCTTTAATTTCCTTTGCCGCGCCAATGTATTTATTTTCTTTACAGAATTTCTGCACAGTGGTATTATCTCTAA
>CAIOLR010000072.1 GCA_903859135.1 uncultured bacterium
AGACAAAAATAAAATCAAGGCACAAACAGCCCCAGTGCTTGCAGTCAAATTAAAAGAGAGTAAGTCTACATCTATTCTTTCGGCTAATTCTGAGACAGCTAAGCTGTCTTATAGTTTCACGGAAAACAAAAATAAATTACCAAACCCAGTGCAGGGCTACATCACCGAAAAATTTGGCACACATACCTACAAAAATATCACCATCAATAATCCTGGTATCACCATCAAGACAACTGATGGAGCTCCTGTTTACTCGATATTCGATGGACAGGTAAGTAATGTCTTATTTTTGGTTAATAGCTACACCGTTATCATCCGCCATGGGGAATATTTTTCGATCTACTCCAAATTAAGGAATACAACTGTGGCTGCTGGACAAAAAATAAGTACCAAGCAACATATTGGAAATGTATTTAGCAACCGAGTAGAGGGAGTTACCGAGATGAATTTTCAAATTTGGAAAGGAGCCACTCCTATTAATCCTTCAAGCTGGATTGCGAAATAATAACAGCATACCCCAGCCCTATCTGAAGGATAGTGGGGGCTGTTATTATTTCGGTGCTTTTATCATCAAATAAACACCCAATGCCCCAAATATCAAATTGGGTATCATCACTGCAATAATGGGTGGCAAGCCTCCTTTTAAGGCAAACATGGTCGTAAATTGAATAAATAAGATGTATGCAAAACTTAGGACGATACCAATCCCTAATGGTAAGCCGACACCACCACGTACCTTCCTTGAAGAAAGTGAAACCCCCATCAAAGTGAGTATGTATGTCGACAAAGGATAAGCATATCGCTTATATTTTTCCAGTTCAAGATTCACCATTACACCTGTACCACGTAGCTTTTCCTTCCGAATTCGCTCATTTAGCTCAGACATATTCATCGCTTGATAAATATTATCATGCACCTCAAAATCTACAGGCCGCATATCCAATATCGTATCCTTCCGAATACCTGAAGTCATTTTCTCCCTCAATCCATTGATGTAACGTACGGTATAATCTTCAATAGTCCACATTTTTTTTATGGAATCCCAAACAATTCTATTGGCTATTAATTTCTCCTTCAAATTGTCGCCATCAAATTTTTCAAGTATAAATTTATAGCCAAATTTATGCTTATTATCGAAATTATCAATGTAAACAAACGTATTCCGATCTAATTGCATATGGGTTGAAAGCTTTGAATTATTATCTTTTGGAGATACATAAACGTTCTCAAAGGCTACTTTAAGCTTATTTGTTTCAGGAATAATAAATAGATTAAAGATCAAGGTGATTATAAAAATCACGGTAGAAGCAATAAAATAAGGTCTCAAAAACCGCTTAAAGCTTACCAAACCAGTCAGTATTGGAACAATTTCAGTTTGATCAGCCATTTTTGCTGTAAAAAATATAACCGCAATGAAATTGACCAGTGGAGATAAAAAATTGAGGTAAAAAGGAATAAACCCAGCATAGTATTCAAAGATGATTTGATTTAAAGAGGGTTTGTATTTTAAAAAATCATCCATCCTTTCGGATATATCAAATGTGACCATAATCACGGTAAAAACAGCTAGGGTAAAGAAGAAGGTCCCCAGATATTTTTTAATAATATACCAATCAATAATTGTGATCATATCCTTACAAACGCGTTGCTAACTTCTTTACCATGGTCTCCTTCCAATCATAAAAAGTTCCTGAAATAATTTTCTCACGAGCTTCGGTTATGAGCCACAAATAAAAGTGCAGGTTATGTAACGTCGCTATTTGTGCTCCCAGTATTTCTTTTGAATGCATCAAATGACGAAGGTACGCTTTCGTATAATTTTTATCAGCAAATAAATCACTATCCTCTTCTATCGCAGAAAAATCATTTTTCCATTTTTCATTCCGGATATTGATAATCCCATTTTTGGTAAATAACATTCCATTTCTGGCATTTCTGGTAGGCATTACACAGTCGAACATATCCACTCCGAGTGCAATATTTTCCAAAATATTCATTGGCGTTCCCACACCCATTAAATACCTCGGTTTGTCTTTGGGCAAGATATCACAAACGAGTGCTGTTAACTCGTACATATCTTCAGCAGGTTCACCCACCGACAGCCCTCCTATTGCATTTCCTTCACGCTCAAAGGAAGCGATCATCTCGGCAGACTGTTTTCTCAAATCCTTATAAACAGAACCTTGAACGATGGGGAATAAACTTTGAGCATATCCGTACTTAGGCTCAGTACTATCAAAACGATCACAACAGCGTTTTAACCAGCGATGTGTCATCTCCATCGAACGACGCGCATACCCATATTCGCAGGGGTAAGGTGTACATTCGTCAAAAGCCATCATGATATCTGCACCAATGATACGCTGAGTATCCATGACACTTTCGGGAGTAAATAAATGCTTCGAACCATCAATATGAGATCGGAAGGTAACACCCTCCTCACGTATTTTACGCACCTCTGACAGCGAATATACTTGGTAACCGCCACTATCGGTCAATATGGGTCCATCCCAGCCATTAAATCGATGCAAACCACCCGCCCTCTCCAAAGTATCCAAACCTGGCCGAAGGTATAAATGATAGGTATTCCCTAAAATAATTTGTGCCTTAATATCTTCTTTAAGCTCGCGCTGATGAACTGCTTTAACAGAGCCTGCGGTACCAACAGGCATAAAAATTGGTGTTTTAATGATTCCATGCGCCGTAGATAATTCTCCTGCACGAGCCTTTGATAACTTATCCGTTACTTCTAATGTAAACTTCATCAATACTAATTTGAATTGGGTGGAATTATTTGTAAGATTATTAGAAAATCCTGGATTTAGACCAATGGCGTCTTTAAATTAGCTGGATTACTTCAGTTCAAAAATTTAAATCCAGTCATTTCTAAAGTCCCATCAATTCCAAAAAATCAATCCCTATCCTTCGAAAACTTGCTTATTTTAAGTGGATTGGACGTGAGGACTTCAGACTCTTTTCGATGTTTCACGATCTTGATTGCAGCAAATAATGCTTCTAAAAAAGAATTTTCTGATGCAATATTTTCCCCTGCAATGTCAAATCCAGTACCATGATCGGGTGAAGTACGCACTACCGGCAAGCCCGCAGTAAAATTGACCCCATTATGGAAAGCAATTTGTTTGAATGGAATCAAACCCTGATCGTGATACATAGCCAAAACAGCATCAAACTTTCGATAGCTATGATTAGCAAAAAAGCCATCCGCTGAATAGGGCCCGAAAGCAAATATTCCTCCAGCATTGGCATCTTCTATCGCTGGAATAATTATTTTTTGCTCCTCATCACCAATCAAGCCAGCATCTCCTGCATGTGGATTTAATCCCAAAACAGCAATCTTTGGCTTTTGTATCCAAAAATCTTTCTTCAGACTGCTATTCATCAGGCTGAGTTTCGATAAGATTTTCTCTTTCGTTATTTTACGGGCAATATCCTTAACTGGAATATGGCCAGTCACCACACCTACACGGATATCTTCTCCAACGAGGAACATCAATGACTCGCTCGCATTTGTTTTGGCTTGTAAATATTCCGTATGTCCAGCAAATTGAAATGTATCACTCTGAATGGTGTGTTTACTGATAGGAGCCGTAACCAGCGCATCAATATGTCCGTTTACTAAATCATCTACGGCTCTCTCCAGCGACTTTAATGCATATCTTCCACCGATTTCATTGGCTATCCCAAGTTCAATCTTCACATCCTCGTCCCAGCAATTAATTATATTAGGCACTTGATCTTGTGCCTGCATTGCCTGATTGATTACATGAAAAGTAAAATTGGTAACAGCTAATGTTTTTCTATGGAATGATGCTACCTTGGTATGCCCATAAACGATAGGGGTACAATAATCCAAAACACGACTATTCATTAATGTTTTGATAATCACCTCTAAGCCAATACCGTTTACGTCACCTATTGAAATTCCAACTTTTATTTTACCACTCATACTTTAGTGTCCATTCAGATTAAGTGCAATATTAGGCACATTTGGGCATAAAAACCAAATAAGGTTCATTTATCAGACACGCAGATTCAACTCACCGATGTAACTTTTTAGTTCAAAGAGTAGCAATCTCCACAGACAATTTGCACAATTCTTCGTAGAGACGATGTGTAGGCAAACCAACTACATTGTTATAAGACCCATTGATTTTATCAATTCCAACTAGCCCTATCCACTCCTGAATACCATAAGCACCTGCTTTATCCATCGGCTGCCCTATGGAAATATAATAGTGTATTTGTTCTGGAGTTAATTTCTTAAAATAAACCTCAGAGATTTCATAAAAACTATACAGCTGGCCATTTTTAAGCAAAGAAACTCCTGTAATCACTTCGTGCTTCTTTCCTGACAGTAGGGAAAGTATCTCAAAAGCATGTTGTTTATCTACTGGTTTACCAATGATCTTTCCTTCAATGCAAACGATAGTATCTGCAGTGATCACAATCTCGTTGATGATCGTTTCATTAAATGCTTTTGCTTTCTTTTCAGCGATAAAAATTGCGATATCGGCGGGACTTAATTCGTCGGGATACGTTTCATCTACATCCTTTAAAACTACTTTAAAGTCTAAGCCCATTAATTTTAGCAACTCTTGTCTTCGTGGTGACTTCGAAGCTAAGATAATTGGAGGAAACTGTGGAATCATTTTGAAGAGAACTGAATGTCTATAAAATAAAATGATTCCCTTGTCCACGCTTCAAAACCCTTATTTTGATTCTCCTTTAATAAAGAACTTATTTTTGAAAAAATAGTATCAAAAATTGGTTTAAACCTGATCCAGGTATCACTAAAATAAACTTTTGGCATATCAGTTTGTGGTTTTTCAGTATCTAATTTAGCATTTTTTAAATTATCTATTTTTGGGGCTTAAACCAATAGGATATCATAAATTTTGGCCTTTTGAACAAGTATCGGAATTTGTTTTGTTTGGAAAACTTATCCAGATATAAACGCCTGATATATAATTTCTGTTCGTCAGATCAAGGTTTTGCCGATTATACCTTCCTTCAGATTTCACCCCGCAATGCCCCCCCCCTATCGGGGCGCATTGTGGTCTTATACCACTTAGTTATCGCTCATGCTGGAGCGCGCCACCAATAAAAAGGGAACCCAATTAGGATTCCCTTTTTATTTAATTAATATGATGTTCAACTGATTTATTTTACCGTATCAACAACTGCTTTAAATGCAGAAGGATTGTTCATTGCTAAATCAGCTAAAACTTTACGATTTAAACCGATTTGTTTGGTCGCTAGTTTACCCATCAATTGAGAATATGAAATTCCGTGTTCGCGGGCACCTGCATTGATACGTTGAATCCACAACGCTCTAAATTCTCTTTTCTTAGTTTTACGATCACGGTAAGCATATTGCAAACCTTTTTCAACTGTGTTTTTAGCAACGGTGTAAACCTTGCTCCTTGACCCCCAATAGCCTCTTGCTAATTTTAAGATCTTTTTTCTTCTTCTTCTTGACGCTACTGCGTTAACCGAACGTGGCATGTTGTTTTAGTTTTTGGTAGTCGGTGTTTCAGGTTATGAACACTTGGGACCGAATACCTGGTTTATTAAATTTTCAATTTACTTGCCGATGCAAAGCATACGTCTCACATTGCCCATATCGGCATCAGACACCAAACTAGTTTGGCCTAGAGCACGCTTACGCTTCGTACTCTTTTTGGTTAGGATATGGCTTGTGTATGCGTTTTTTCTCGCAACCTTACCTGTTCCAGTAAGCTTAAAGCGCTTTTTTGCACTGGAACACGTTTTCATTTTTGGCATAACTTTTTTTTATATGTTTTTTACCTGTTTGATTATTTTTTACTTACACTCTTTGATGCTACCGTTAAGAACATACGTTTACCTTCCAATTTTGG
>CAIOLR010000073.1 GCA_903859135.1 uncultured bacterium
CTTTAAAAAGATAGATCATGCTAAGGAAAAAATTAGCATTGGTTTGGAGAAACTTGGTTTAGGAAAACAAATTGGTTTTAGAAAAGAGCGGCCGCCGAGGGAAGTGTTGCAACATTGGGAAGCTACCCGTAGGAGTAGTATAATTGATCAAGTTAACTTAAAAGATATTTACAATAGTTATGATCCATCTAAAGGAACTCCCTGGATGTGCTTAGTTCATATGGCCCGTGATCTTTCCGTAAAGCATAAAGATTCCGCAGAACGTATCAAGGTATTAAAAACTAATTTTGAAAATCAAATTCGAACATGGGACATCGTAAGTACGTCTCTTTTGTCAAACAAAGCTTTTGAGCGTGACAAAAAAAATGCAACTATTGGTGTAATTGGATATGTGCTCAATGTACCCCCACAAAACATATTAGCAACTAATGAAACAGATGCTTGGGTTGAAAATCATATTGGACGAGAGGGAAGTAGTCCTTCTGGAAAAATTTCAAATGCATCTGAACTTGCTAAACATCTTCAAGAACGCAGTAATGTTCCCAAAAAAGGGTACAAACACACTTCAAGTCATATCGATGCTCTCAATAAAAAAGTAGCCCCCCCACGGTTAAGAACCTCTAATTATTTATTAACACCTGCTGAATTATCGGCAAAGACAATTAATTATAATGAAGTCTTAGTTATTGGAAGGCCAGATGTAAATATACATGAAGGCATGCCCCGAACAGCCGAAGTTAAAGTTGCAGGGATTATTTTGATTAAAAGAAAAATTCCTCAAAATTTTTCTGGACAATATGTAGAATTAGCTAAAGCTATGTCAGCTGCAAATAACAATGTTCCGATTCTATATGTAAATGATTTTAGTGAGGTTATTAATAATACTCTAACCATAAGGTTAGATGAGGATGAGGATAAGGATAGTTATTTAGCATCTTTAGAAGGTATCGAAACGGTCAAACATGTGTATAGTAATTTTTTATCTAAACCATTTCAGAAAATTAATTTACCCGGTGCTTCAGGAAGCAATAATGATGTGTTTTTGGACACGCCAGGCGGAAGAGTTCACCGGCCGAACCATGGGCTTGCCCACACGCTCCGAGTAGCAAATGCGGTCAAGGTTATTGCAGACATGTACAATTTTCGCTTACCCAAAGATTCCAAAATACCTCTTATAATAATCCAACAACAGCAATTCATTGCGCTATTTTCAGTCATCGGCCGTGTAAATGAGATGAGCGCTGAACAGTCAGAGGATTATAAAAAGAAAATGAACCAAGTTACCTCCTTTTATGAAGAAAGCCATTTGCATTACCTAGAAGGAGTGAGCAATTACAAAAAACAGGGATACCTCCACATATTCAACTCACCCGAAGCCATAGCCATAAAAAGATCGCTAAATTATACTAAATATGAAAAATTAGGAAATGAAGTATACCGTGCGGCACATAATATTGATCTTATGAGATGTTACGACAAAACTACATTTGAGCGAGTAATGACCAAGCCAGGTTGGGACGGTACAAAATGTTTAAAAGATATGATAGGTGATTGGCTTTGCGATCTCATGCTAAAATATCACCGTGATGTAATTAAAGCTACTGGTAATAGATGTATGGGTTTTGACCCACCAGCTGCCTTTAATCTTAACTTATTTGGAAGATGTAGCCAAGATTTTAACTACTGCTTGCAACAAATTAACAACGTTGATAAGTATACCTATGATGAGGGTACCTATTTTTTTTAAAAAAGAAGGGGGTGGAGTTTCGCACTAAATTATTCCATGCAATGACGCGCCTGGAAATCCCAACCGATTCACGCGCTTTTCAACTTCAGCATCTTTGACCAATGGTGGAGCATGATGAGGCTTGATACGCGCGTCAATGATCAATGGCCCTTTGCATCCCCAATGTTTATTTTCTGTAAAGCTATTAATGCCATACATATCATGCGCTGGATTACTTCGCGTAAAACTTACCCAAACAAAATTAGATATACTTGCTGCTGTAAATCCAGCATCATCACATAAAATAAATAGAGGTATTCCTTCCAAATAGTCCCCCTTTAAAGCTTCATTCAACAGATCGATCTGCTTTTCCGTTTCTTCATGACTGGTATACTTGGGTGCCTCGATGGCTACGACTCCAGGCATAATCAGCTTAGATTGAAAGGGTCGTGGTAACGAAAACATAACAGGCAATTCACTAAGCAATTCTCGTTTTTTATCTCCAGCAACGGCAATGACAACTTTAGAACCTGCATTGATATCCGTTCCACTATAATCGAGCGTATCGATGGTTGTTTTGGTGTGAAAATGTAAGTCACGACTCAAATCAATTCGTTCCAAAATATGTTTCATAAACCCTTGGATATTGTGAATGTCTAAGGATGGGTCGTCTTCTTTTGCACAAATGAATAGATACTTCGCTAAGCTCAATTGGCCTTTACCCAAAATATGATTGGCTACGGTAAGTATCTCTTGGGGTTTTCGCTCTTTCAAATAAGGCGTATACCGTTCGCTTCCAATCGCAAATAGCAAGGGGTGAACGCCCGCTGCATCCACTGCATGAATTTGGTGCAATCCAGGTATCTCATGAGGAATGGCAGCACCTGCAATTTCGTGAATCAAAGCCCCAAAACTGGTATCCTCTTGTGGCGGTCGGCCCACTACGGTAAACGACCAAATTGCATTTTTGCGATGATACACGCGATTCACTTTCATTAAAGGGAAGGGATGTTTTAAACTATAATACCCCAAATGATCCCCAAAAGGGCCCTCTGGTTTATTTTGATGGGGATAGACGGTGCCCGTAATTACAAAATCAGCATCCGACGAAATACAAAAGCCTTGATCGTCGTAAAAATAACGGAAGCGACGATTGCCCAAAGCACCTGCAAAAGTCATCTCCGACATCCCTTCGGGCAAGGGCATCACCGCTGCTAAAGGATGCGCTGGTGGACCACCTACAAAGATGCTTACTTGAAGTGGTCCCCCTTTTGCATTTGCTTTGGTTTGATGCACGCCAATACCTCGGTGTAATTGATAATGCAAACCAATTTCTTCATTTTGGATATACTCATTTCCACCCAGCTGAATACGATACATCCCCAGATTCGCATGCATAATTCCAGGCTTATCACGATCTTCCGTATACACCTGTGGCATGGTCACAAAAGGCCCTCCATCCATCGCCCAATTCACAATTGGTGGAATATCACTGATCTGACAACGGCCGTATCTAATGGGCGCATGTAGCCTACTTCTTAAGGGCAAAGCCGACCAAGCAGTCATGGCAATGGGTGCGTACTTAAACGGGCGTTTGAATGCCTTGATTGGATCGGATTTAAGATCAACCAGCGTTTTAACTTTGTCTAGGGTATCTCTAAACATAAACTTGGAACGCTCGAGTGTTCCGAACAGGTTAGACACTGCTGGAAATTTACTTCCCTTGATGTTTTCAAACAAAAGAGCAGGGCCTCCATTCTCATACACCCGCAAATGAATAGCAGCCATCTCCAAATAGGGATCTACTTCCTCTTTCACTCGAACTAAATGGCCCTCTTTTTCGAGGTCAATCACACATGCTGCTAAACTTTTGTAGCCCATTTTTTTTATTAAAATTTAACTGTATATTCATATATAAGTATTCAAGAAATGAAAGTCCTATTACCCCAATATTTACCATATGCACAAAGTAAGCTTGAATAATTTGAAGTAGGATCAAAAAAGCACTTAAAAAATGATAAAAATGATTAAAAACTGCATCCACACAGGAAAGTGCTTAGCCATAGTTGTCCTTTTAGCATCTGGCTTGTTACATTGTAAAAAGAAGGAAAATACAGTTGGCTCTACGAATAAGCCCAATCCTACTAGTCCTGCAATACCCCCAACCCAACATAAGTGCAGAAGAACGGGCTAAACGACTAAGAGCACTAACTGAACGTATTCGAGTTATAAGAAAGGAGCAACTAGCCAGGCGCAGCAGTGAAACTGCTGCAATGAAGCGATGGCTAGAACTTCTTGGCTCCCCAATATTTCAAGGAAAGGGGAAAGCAATGGATCCTTCACTATGGGTAGAAACTCTAGGCCCTCACTACCCTTATCACAGACTTAAAGAACCTTTTCAAGAGTGGGAAGATTCTGGATCTACTAAGGACTTTATTGTCTGGCTAGAAAATGAATTTATTCCAGCAGCAATAAACGGAACATTTATTCCCAAAAAAAAGAGAAATTTATACACGTGTTGGGATCTTATTGCAAAAGATCTAAAACAGTACAAAGCAATATACCTAACTATAGAGCAACGAAAAAGCAAAGAAGTCACTATAAAAAATGGGGTATTTTATGACCATACAGAAACACCATTTCATACGGGGAGGCTAAGTACCAACCATTCCGGTAGAGGTGCAGCAGTATTTGTACTGGGTCAAGGGAATAAACTTTATGCAGGCTCTCACGGAATGGGCGTTACAGGGAACCCTAACTCTTATTTTTTTCACTCAGGTTTTTTAGCAGGTGCTCGCGTTTTAGCTGCAGGAGAGATTGGAGTTAAAAACGGTAATTTACGTTGGGTAAGTTCGAAAAGTGGACACTATAAACCTGGTAAAAAAGAAGTTTTATACTTTTTACAATGGTTGCAAGATTGTAATTGAAAAATATGGAGTAAAGTGAGCCAGTGAATCTGGACAAATTGAGCCACTTTGAAGGTGTAC
>CAIOLR010000074.1 GCA_903859135.1 uncultured bacterium
CAGACTCTCTAATGGAAAGTTCTCTTTTAAGATCTTCTCTATCAGCAATTATTTTAGCTGCGCCCAATGATAAAAACTCCTCTGAACGAAGGAATAATTTGCCTGCTTGCGTTTGTAAATCGTCTCTATCCACAATCATCACAATGGTAGGAGAGCCAAGCTCCCTGCAGCGCAATGATAGCTGACGAGCCAAAAACATCATGGTATATGTTTTACCACAACCAGTTGCACCAAAATAAGTACCACCCTTTCTACTATTTGCTGTATGTGCGTCTAACACACTCTCTCTTAGCATTCGGGTTGCAAAAAATTGAGGATAACGACAAACCACCTCTTCTTCTCTCTCGTGTTTTTTTGTCTGGGAAGTATACATAGTCGCGAATAATCTCCAGAAAGCGATTAGGTTCATACACGCCTGCCACTATGGTTTTTACCTGATCAATTCCTCTCTTAGCCGACTCATCCTCATTATTGACCTTCTTCCATGCATAGTAGTGATTGTATGGCGTGTAGGTTGTTCCAAGTTTGGTGTTGTTTATTGAGGCATCGCTAATACAGGAAAGTGGGCAGTAACGCAAAAGATGTGGTATGTCTCTTTTGTACCGAATATGTATTTGATCGTATGCATCTGCGATAGTTGCATTAAAATCTGTTGGGTTTTTAAGTTCGAAGATGCACAGAGGAATGCCATTGATGAAAAGTAACACATCCGGTATGCGAACGTCATCTTTTGGTCCATAGCCTACTTCAAACTGGTTTACGCAGCGATAAACATTGTTTTTATTTTGCAGCTCAAAATCAAAAAACTCTATATCGAATATTCTACCATCACTATTACGAGTATAGCGAAATCCATCACGCACTAAATAATATGTATTGCGAAGTTGCTCGAAATGGGTTTGGCCGCTCACGTAGCGCAAGCGGTTGCTGATCTCTTCTATATCACTCGTCTCTAATTCATTATGTCGTTTTTGAAGATAAACGGCTAAATCATTAACAAGTAGCACTTCTCTATTGATTCGAGCTATATTACCGCCGTGTTTGTATTCCCAGCCTTGCTGAACAAGCAGGTCAATTAAAGCTTCTTCATAGTCACTTTCGTATAATTTACCTCTCATACTATTATCCATTTATTGCTTTTTGTACTAGTGCAGGACAAAGCATTTTCATTTTTTCACGAGCCTCTGTTGCTATTTTATTAGCTTCTTCGGCGCAGTTGTAGATGTTTACTATTGATTGTTGAACTTCTATCGGCGGTATAGATAATTTCATATTGCTCAAATCTTCAAATGAAAAAACATCTCTTGTTGTACCTTGAGATATAAAGCCACAATACCGGTGGACTTCAGAACGTGAAAACCATAACCGCAAAAATTTTGGTTCTAATTTTGCGTTGCTTATTTGAAATACGGCATATGAACTTGAAATTATGCAGTCTGGTCCATTTCTTAAGGCAATAGGCAACTTTGTGCCATTTGCTTTCACCACTTTATTGAAGGCAAATTGCCCAGTTCTAACAATTTTAGTTCCCTCTTTATCGGCTGCCTCGCGCTTGGCAGGAATAAACTGCATATTTACATCAACACCTTGCGTTAAGGTAATTTCGTTGGTTGAATTTCGTTCATCAACCTCCTCAATATACCCTCCAAGTTCAACTTCAGGGTATTTATTTTTGCAATCCACAATATAGGCCTGACAAGCTTCTGTAAGTGGCTGAATTAAGGCTTCATTCTGCTCTGCCAATGCCTTTAATCCATTGTATGTATCAACCAACTCCCTTTGTATTTCAGGTTCCGGAAGTGGAATCATTAATTCACAAAACACACTCCAGTCAAGATTAGACCGAATACTACCATCACTTAGAAACCAACCATATCGATCCATTTGGAGGCGATTAAATTGAATGAATAGATATTCGGGCAATATTACAGACTTATCTTTAACTACAAATGTGGTATATGCAGGAGAAACCAATATAGATTTACTATTTGTATAAAGAGCTAGACGAATACAAACGTCCCGACCTGTTTGCATACCACTAAATACAAACACATCTTTTTTGACAATTTTATACTTTGTGTTGTCTAATTCATTTGTATCTGCTACAGTCGGCATAAAGGTTTTATCTTTATTTATCCCGAAAAAAGGTAAATCTTGTGAATCGACATTTTTTACATCATACACTTCAATATAATCGCCTAGTCTGACTAGGTTTCTAAACTCATTATTTACAATCATAACCAAGTTGCTTAAGCGCGTTACGTAATGTTTCGCCATTTTGTTCTTGACGTTTCAATAAGTCTGAAACAGTTGTTGCTGTTTCGGTCAATACTTGGTGATAATCAATGGTAGTGTCTCGATCAACAAACTCAATATATCGGCTCGGTACAAGAGAGAAATTATTTTTTTCTAATTCCTCGTAGCCAACCGAACGATAGAGCTCGGCTCCGGAATAATTACCTCCATCTGTTCCCTCACTTTGCCACTTAAAGTAGATTTCTGTCGCCCGTTTTATTTGATCGGCTTTCAACTCCGCTTTCTTTTTCTGTTCTCCCTTTACCTGGTTCTCAGACCACTGGCGTAAATCCATAAACAGAATTTCTTTTTGTCTGTTACGCAATTTGCGACCGTGCCACATACCACCTTTTTTGTTCTCATTCAAAAGCCACAGGGTTACAGAAATATCTGTAGTATAGAACAGCTCTCGAGGCAGCACCACAATAGCTTCTACCTTGTCATTTTCAATAAGTTTTTTACGAATTGCAACTGCATCACCATCACCCAAAGCACCATTTGCTAGCAAGAATCCGGCTACACCCTTACCAGCGTTCAGTTTAGATAACATATGTAGTATCCAGGCGTAATTAGCATTGCCTTCAGACGGAACTGAGTAGTCTGCCCAACGTGGATCCTTACTAAGCGTAATATCATACCATTTCTTCAAATTAAATGGCGGATTGGCCATGATGTAATCGAAGGTCAAACCTTTATGCAAATCATTTGAAAATGTATCAGCATTCTTCTCTCCAAGGTGATGTGAGATGCCACGCATTGCAAGGTTCATTTTAGCAAGCCGATATGTCGCAGGATCTCTCTCCTGTCCATATACGTTAACCATTTTTATATCACCTTGCTTCTCCTCTACATATTTTGCGCACTGAATAAACATACCACCCGAACCACAGCAAGGGTCATAAAGTGTTCCATCAAATGGTTCAACAAAGGCCGCTATCAGTTCAACTATATCGTGTGGAGTATAAAACTCACCTTCTTCCTTGGTGGCATTTACCGCAAAAGA
>CAIOLR010000075.1 GCA_903859135.1 uncultured bacterium
TAAATTGCCTCTAGGTACTCATAAATTTTATCGTAACCGCCTTCCCGTAATTCCACTCCTTTCGGTAGTGATGTTTCATTTACATAATCAAAAAACAGTGCTTCATAGTTAAGATATTTATTGCCGGTCGCTATGTTTCTTGCCGTAAGGTATTCATAAAAAGAAAAAGGCAAAATCGAAATTTCAATATATCTACCACTTAATAGTGTAGCCAATTCACTGCTCAACAAAAATGCATTAGAGCCAGTGATGTATACATCCGTGTTTTTAGTCGCAAAAAGCCCATCTACTAATTTTTCAAATAGTGGGATATTCTGAACTTCATCCAGAAAAATGTAATTGGGTTTGCCATCCTGCAGTTTCTTTTTGATATCAAAATAGATCACTAGCGTTTTGATGTTGTAAATATAAGTTCTTTGAAAGTCTTGTCTGTATTGGGTTTTAGCGCATATTTGGCCTAACACGATTTGAAAAGTTTCAGATTTTGGCTTAATATAACGCCTTGATAATCAATTTATATGAATCAAGGCACTTATTTGTTCTCTCAGCTTATTTCTATCATTTCGCCTACCAGTTTTAAAACCTGTGTTAAAAGGTATAATGGAGATTATAAAACCAAGCATTTTAACTGCTGGCGTCAATATCTCTGTATGGTTTTTGGTCAACTCACTCATCGCGAAAGTTTATCAGATACTATTCTCTGTTTAAAAGCCAATGCCAATAAATTATACCATCTTGGCATTGGAGAGGCAATTGCTAAAAGCACATTATCAACTGCAAATGAAAAACGGGATTGGAGAATATTTGCCGACTTTACATGGATTCTTATTAATGAGGCCAAACAATTATACGCAGGCGAAAAAGATCTTGAACTTTCGATTGACAATCCTGTTTTTGCAATCGATGCTTCAACCATTGATATGTGTCTTTCTCTTTTTCAGTGGGCTAATTTTAGATCAACAAAAGCCGGTATAAAGCTTCACGTACAACTTGATCTGAGATCCGCTATACCGGAATTTATTCATATAACACCAGCTGCAATACATGAGGTAAATATTCTTGACACTATTTCTTATCAGATTGACAGCTTTTACATACTGGATAGGGGTTACATCGATTTTAAGCGACTTTATCGAATCCATTATTCAAAGGCATTTTTTGTAGTCAGAGCAAAAGACAACCTACACTTTAAATGTGTCAAGTCTAATCAAAAGAATAAGTCTCATGGAATTCTTGCGGATCAATTAATATTAGTTCAAGGATTTTATGCCTCTCAAGATTATCCAGAGAAAATAAGGAGAATAAAGTTCTATGACGAAGAACAAAATCGAGTACTTGTATTTTTAACCAATAATCTAGAATTAGATGCTACGGAAATAGCCAAACTGTATAAGCACCGATGGAAGATTGAATTATTTTTTAAGTGGATTAAGCAGAACTTAAAAATTAAAACATTCTGGGGAACAAGTGAAAATGCAGTCAGGGTTCAAATATGGATAGCAATATCTGTTTATATAATTGTAGCAATAGCAAAAAAGAGATTTAGCCTTAAACAATCTCTATATGAAATACTTCAGGTTGTCAGTGTATCTATTTTTGAAAAGGTGCCAATGAAAGAACTTTTCTCACACCCAATACAACAAAATTTCAAAGAGCAAAATCGTAACCAATTGAATATCTTCGAGTAATATCAAAACGCTAGTGATAGTATCTTTAATCTCAAAATTTCACAAAAAATGAAATACGGAGAAATTAGCATTGACCCCGAAGTGATGAGCGGCGCTGCTGTATTTGCAGGAACCCGCGTTCTTGTGCAAACACTCTTCGACTACATCGAAGGGGGAGATGATTTGGCAGAATTCCTTGATGACTTCCCTTCGGTTTCTAAAGAATCAGCTTTGGCAGTTTTAGAAATGGCTAAAAAATCACTAACAACCGAGAAAATGCTTCATGAAAATTTTGCTTGACGAAAGGTTACCGCGGAAACTTAAAAATGATTTTTTAAAAGATCATGAGGTTTGGACTGTTCGTGATAAAAGGTGGCTAGGCAAGAAAAATGGCGAGTTATTAAAACTTATGATCAACGATGGCTTTGAACTTTTTGTAACAGCTGACCAAAATGTGCAATACCA
>CAIOLR010000076.1 GCA_903859135.1 uncultured bacterium
ACACCTTTATAACCTTTTTAAACTGCAATATTTCATAAGTAGAAGCAACTTTCTACCCAAACTTTACATTTTAAGAACAATAGTCTCCATTCAAATAAAATTAAGCCTTCTAATTTTTCGCGCTTATAGAAATATATACTAGTTTTGTTCCTGCAAAAAGAGGTGGACTGATTTGCGTTGATTGCAACCACGTAAAAAAAAATGCTAAAACACGATTGAGATTGTATACAATCATTATCCCTGTCCTCCATCATTTTGCCTGAGTTTATTTATTTAAATAATTAATCAAATCAAGCTTTATGCCTTATTTATTCACTTCAGAATCTGTATCAGAAGGTCATCCAGATAAGATAGCAGATCAAATATCGGATGCATTAATTGATAATTTTTTAGCTTGGGATGCCGATTCAAAGGTAGCTTGCGAAACACTTGTTACAACAGGACAAGTCATTTTGGCTGGCGAAGTCCGATCAACGACCTACCTAGATGTTCAAAAAATAGCGCGTGATGTGATCAAAAAAATTGGATACACCAAGTCGGAGTATATGTTTGAGGCAAATTCCTGTGGCATTATTTCTGCCATTCATGAGCAATCGGCTGACATCAATCAAGGGGTCGACCGCATCAACAAACAAGATCAAGGTGCAGGAGATCAAGGTATGATGTTTGGTTATGCAACCAATGAAACAGAAAACCACATGCCTTTAGCCCTCGATTTAGCACATAAAATATTGCTTGAATTGGCAGTTTTACGCCGTGAGAATCAAGAAATAACCTATTTGCGTCCAGATGCAAAATCACAAGTAACGATTGAATACGACGATAATCATAAACCAGTTCGTATCGACGCTATTGTGGTTTCTACCCAGCATGATGAGTTTGCTAGCGAATTAGCCATGCAGAAAAAAATAAAGGAAGATATTATTTCAGTTCTAATTCCTCGTGTTAAAAAACAATTGAAACCGGAACTACAAGCACTTTTCACCGATAGCATCAAATACCACATCAACCCTACTGGCAAATTCGTCATTGGGGGACCACATGGTGATACTGGATTAACTGGCCGTAAGATTATTGTAGATACGTATGGTGGCAAAGGGGCTCATGGTGGCGGGGCATTTTCAGGCAAAGATCCATCAAAAGTAGATCGATCTGCAGCATATGCAACACGTCATATTGCAAAAAATATGGTAGCTGCTGGTGTGTGTGATGAGATACTCGTTCAAGTTTCCTATGCCATTGGAGTGAAAGATCCGATGGGAATTTATGTAAATACCTATGGTACTGCCAAAGTAGACCTTACAGATGGACAAATTGCCGATAAAATTGTGGAGCTATTTGATATGACTCCATATGGTATCGAAACTCGTTTAAAATTACGCAGCCCTATTTATTCTGAAACAGCAGCATATGGACACATGGGTCGCGAAAGCAAAGTTGTAACCAAAGAATTTATCAATGGTAATGGCGATAAAAAAAAGCTAGAAGTAGAGTTATTTACTTGGGAAAAGCTAGATTTTGTAGATCCTATAAAGAAAGCTTTTAACATTTATAAAACTTCTCAATCAAGCACTTTAGTTAATTCCTAAATACTTAAAGATGCTGGATGAAACACGTTTCATCCAGCATCTTTACCAAAGAACAATAATCAAAATCTACGATTAAATATATTTCGGTGTTTTTATTCCACACTAACCGTCAAACCTTCTTGCTGAAGTATTTTTCGATAAACTTCGACCTCCGTATAAGATCCTTCTAGAATAATACACTTTCCATCATGATGAACAGTCCACGCTATTTTTTGGGCTTGTTGCTCGGTGTAATCCAGATATTTTATTAGACAATGAATGACATGATCAAAGGTATTTGTATCGTCATTCCATAAAATAAGGTGATGCGATTGCTTAAGCCCCGCCAATATTTCCTCCAATGTTAAAACTTCTTCCTTGACCTGTGTATCCATGTCACAAAAATAGTATTTATCGGGTTTTAGAATGGAATACCTTCAAAATATCTATACTTCGCAGATTCAACTTGCTAATGCATCTCGATCATCAGACATATTTCTCTCTTAAAACCATTCATTGAATGATCTTAACAGGTTTTTTATGTTCATCAATAGCCACAAACGTAAAATAGCCGTGTACAGCCAATTCACGGCCTTCGGCATACATTTGTTCGACATACATTTCTACGTTTACCTTTAAACTCGTGTTACCCAAATGACTTACTTGACCAATTAATTCCACAATGGTTCCCGCTGGAATAGCTTTTTTAAAGTCTATCTTATCACTACTAACGGTAACCATCACCTGTCTACTGAAACGTGTAGCTGTGATAAAGGCCACCTCATCCATCATATGCATCGCTGTACCGCCAAATAGGGTACTGTAATGATTGGTGGTATTTGGAAATACTGCCTTAAATATCCTTGTTTCTGATTTCTTAATTTTCTCTTCGATATTCATTATTTTTTAACCTAAATACGTGTATCTATCTTGTGTTTGATGGATTGCAGACAATTCCTGCACAAAAAATCCGTATAATTCGCCTGGATATACCCCTTCTTCTCTTCAGAAAAAGTCAGCTTTTGACACTCGCACAAGAGAATGCTAGCTACTTTGCGTTCAAATGTTGCATTACACACAATCATTTATTTC
>CAIOLR010000077.1 GCA_903859135.1 uncultured bacterium
TTTAAATGCTTTAAAAGCAGTTTGTTTTTCAGTCTTTGTAGTCAAATTTTATCAAAAAATGATCCATCATACATTTAGATACACTACCAATGAGTAATCCAATATCCGAGATCGCACACATACCAACCATGGCTGAGTTAGTAGCGAATGGAGAAGAACCAGAAATTTTATTTTGGGTGGGATGTGCAGGAAGTTTTGACGAACGTGCACAAAAAATCACCCGTGATATTTGCAAAATATTACATTATGTAGGAATCAAATTTGCTGTTCTGGGTACAGAAGAGAGCTGTACAGGCGACCCTGCGAAGCGTGCAGGGAATGAGTTTTTGTTTCAAATGCAGGCCATGACGAACATTCAAATTTTAGATGGGTATCATATCAAAAAAATTGTTACAGGATGCCCTCATTGTTTTAATACCATCAAAAATGAATACCCAGGTTTGGGTGGGCATTATGAAGTAATCCATCATTCTCAGCTCATACAACAATTGATAGACGCGGGGAAATTGAAAGCTGAGGGAGGAGAGTCGTTCAAAGGAAAAAAAATCACTTTTCATGATCCTTGTTACCTTGGACGAGCAAATGGGGTATATGAAGCACCTCGTAAAGCATTGGAAGTATTGGATGCAGAGTTAGTGGAAATGAAACGCTGCAAAACCAATGGTTTATGCTGTGGTGCGGGCGGTGCTCAAATGTTTAAAGAACCTGAAAAAGGTATAAAGGATGTTAATATTGAGCGTATTGATGAGGTTTTGAATATTCAACCTAATATCGTTGCAGCAGCATGCCCTTTTTGCATGACTATGCTGAGTGACGGCGTCAAAAATTATAATAAAGAGCAGGAAGTACGTGTGTTGGATATTGCAGAAATAACAGCTAGAGCAAACGGATTATAGAAAAAATATCCGCTTTTGTGAGTTTTTATTACTCTATTTGATGAAATACTGAGCTAAAACAACCAACGAGATAATGGTTGCAACAACCGTTCCCATACTATATACGAGTAGCTTATTGTTAAATTCTCTGACAAGAGCAGTTTCGAGTTGGGCTAAACGTTCGTTGGTTGCTAACCCTTTTGTTTGTGATTCAACCTCATGTTTTACTTGTAGTTTAACATGAGTCACTAATAGTTCTGCTTCTTCTTTGCCTATTCGGGCTCTTAAGGCTTCGTATAATTGGGTATCTGTAATATTCAGTTCCATCATTGTCAACGTGTAGATTTATCTTTCAGGGACACAATTGCTCTGTTTTTTTTACAAAAAAATAGTTCTACAAATATACAAAATACCCGTCATACACAATGAGTGTAGGTGGCACGCAATAAAATTACACAAATAAGAGGCTGCATCTTTTCGAAGAATGCAGCCTAGTAAGACTTGTGCTGTAGTTATTTTAGAATATCGAGTACTGCTTTGATGCAAACTACACTACCAATGGCAAATAAGACATTAGAAACTGCATCGATTCCTGTCCAGGTTCCGACAAAACGGAGAAATACACCAACTAGCCCAATAATGAGCCCGATGACAATAAGTTTATAGTGACTGGTATCGTTCGCATTATTATTGTTAATATTTTCAGTTTTTGTATGTGTTTCTGTTGTATGTTTCATGATGGTGGTTTTGTGGCGTTAATTTATAGATAATTATGCTAAAGCATATAATTCTTCTCGTTGTTTTCGGATGGCCTCGCTATTGATATACTCATCATAGGTCATCAGTTTGTCGATAATTCCGTTAGGCGTTAGCTCGATCACTCGGTTAGCAACGGTTTCTGTTAGTTCATGATCGCGTGAGGTGAAGAGAATGCTGCCACGGAAATCTTTCATGCCATTGTTTAAGGCAGTAATTGATTCCAAGTCGAGGTGGTTGGTTGGCTCATCAAATAGTAAAAAATTAGCTTGTTGAAGCATCATCCGAGAGAACATGCAACGCATTTTTTCACCTCCAGAGAGTACGGATGATTTTTTAAGAACTTCTTCGCCCGAGAATAACATTCTTCCTAGGAAGCTGCGGATGAACTGCTCATCCTTTTCAGTTGCAGAAAACTCGCGGAGCCAATCGATCAGATTACTATCTTTTTCTGCAAAATATTCGGAGTTATCATTTGGTATATCGGCCGTATTGATGGTTACTCCCCATTTGAATTCGCCTTTAAAATCTTTGTCGCGTCCCGTTAGGATATGATAGAATGCGCTTGTAGCTAGGCTGTTTTCAGAAAGCACGGCAATTTTATCGCCTTTATTAACCATCAAGTTGATTCTAGAAAATAGAAGCTCGCCATTAAGCTCTTTGCTGAGATTCTCAATTTGTAAAATTTGATCACCTGCTTCACGGCCTTGATGGTTGAACAAAATGGCTGGATATTTTCTATTTGAGGGCTTAATTTCCTCTAGGTTGATTTTGTCAAGGGCTTTTTTACGGCTGGTTGCTTGTTTTGATTTGGATGCATTGGCAGAAAAACGGCGAATAAATTCTTGAAGTTCTTTTACTCGGTCTTCTAGTTTTTTGTTTTGATCGGAGCGTTGTCTGGAGGCTAGTTGACTTGATTCGTACCAGAATGTATAATTACCGGTATAAATATTCATTTTGCTGAAATCGATATCGACCACGTGTGTACAAACGGTATCCAAAAAGTGTCGATCATGTGATACGACTAAAATGATGCCTTCGTAGCTTGCCAAAAAATCCTCCAGCCAAGCGATTGTTTGGATATCAAGATCATTGGTAGGCTCATCTAATAATAAAATATCAGGATCGCCAAATAAAGCTTGTGCTAATAAAACCCGTACTTTTTGATTACCATCAAGCTCTTTGAGTAGTTTAAAGTGAAGATCTTCTTTGATACCCAAATTGCTCAATAGGGTGGCGGCACTACTTTCAGCATTCCATCCATCCATTTCGGCAAAAATATTTTCTAGTTCGCCTGCACGTTCACCATCTGCCTCCGTAAAATCTTCTTTAGCATAGAGTGCATCTTTTTCCTTCATCACGTTGTATAATTCGCGATGGCCATTCAATACAGCCTCAATAACTGGAAATTCGTCGAAGGCATAGTGGTTCTGGGTGAGTACGGCCATGCGTTCGCCAGGGGTAATAGAAACAGAACCGCTACTGGGATCAATCTCTGAAGATAGGATCTTCATAAATGTTGATTTTCCCGCACCGTTTGCACCAATGATGCCGTAGCAGTTGCCTTGAGTGAATTTTAGATTGACATCTTCAAATAAGGTGCGTTTGCCGTAGCGTAAGGATAAATTGGATACCGTGATCATAATTTGATTTTATTGAGGCGCAAAGATACCCGTTTTCAATGAAAATGAGAACTTGTATGTGCTAAGAGAGGGTTCGTATCTCCCTCTCTATTGATGGTGGCGGGTAAAGTTAGGATGCTATCTATCTAGTCGGTCCTCAAAAAGGAATCAAGTATCACATTATTAACAATTTACATTAAAATATGTGTATAAAATTATGCAATAAATGGATGTATTTATAACAAAA
>CAIOLR010000078.1 GCA_903859135.1 uncultured bacterium
CGCTGCCGAAACCATGATTTCTTTGCGTTGCAAATGTTTGCCCAGTGCTTTGTCACTGCTATCGGTTGCCTCAAAAGCACTTTTTGCAGCCAACTCGGCACGCTTTGCCGTCAAAATATAAGCCCCATCAGGCGTGTAGATATCTGCTGCCTGTTCATCCCAGCAAATCATCACTTTGGCACCAGATTGATAACCCAATCGCTCGCTGATGGTATGGATATTCATATCGTAATCGGGTATTTCAAACTTGAAATGAGCAACATGCCCACCTTGTTGCACCTGATTTACATTGATAAAACCGCGCATATAACTCAAATCAACTTCCGTACGATTGCCAAAAGCATGACGCAATACACGTGGCTCAAGTGGTTTGCACTCGGGATTTTTGTTCTCAAATCGCTGGATAGGTGTTAATTGATCAACACCCCAAGGCGTATGATTATACTTTTCAATCGCCTCAAGTACTTGCAAATGCGTTTCTTCCATCGAGGGTAATTCGCTCGGTTTCGGGAAATAATCGGGATTCGTATTGTTGTTGATGTCGTGCGCATGAAAACCACTATACAGCCAGTTGTTATTACCACGGCACATATTGGTGAGCATTTTCACGTGCATCTCGGCAGGGTTTTCCTGAGAATTACCCGCTTTGATGTTTCTCACCTTCCTGAAAATCAGATTTAAGGATGATTTAATACTTGCCACCGTAAATGCTGAGCCATTATCGCTCAGGAATTCCAAAGCTTCTACGTTGCCAGCTGTTTTGATGGCCATTTTTAAGGCTTTATTAACCAAATCAGCATTTTCAGAGGTGCCGAAAGCATAACCGATAATCATCCTGCTAGCCACATCGGTAATCCGAATCAAGTACAAAGTGGCTTGTTTAAGCACTGTTTTGTTGGTTTTGCGATCGGTATGCATGTAACTATAGGCCAACTTGGTACCCGAACCATCACCCGCCCACATCGTGTTAGCGTACTGCACCAAGTGTGCAGGCACGTATGGTTTATAACTATCATTAAAATGCTTATCGCCATCACGCTCCTTGCTCATCAAAGCTTTGTTATTAAAGCGATTCAAATACTGGCAAAAAGTACGGTGACTCACTGGATGCAAACCATATTGCTCTAAAGCAGGCTTGTAATCATGGGTATATAAATCGATTTTGCTGCGCTTATTGGCATGAAAAGGATTCATCCAGCTTTCATACATAATGGCTTCGTGGGCGTCGAACTTCATGATTTCGCCCGTTTCGGGATGCACAATCTGGAATATTCCTACTATACGTGCATGATCGTTGCCATATCGGGCATTTACCAAATAATCTAATTGTTCGGTGGTATTTTCGGGGAAGCCTGTTATTTTATTGCGCAAAGCAGCAGGCTTACTAACCTTTAACCCCTCCAGTTCAAGCGGAGCAATGATTTTGCTGAAGCACTCGTATAAATCTTCTTTTTTGTTGAACCACTTTTTAAAACGATTCCCCTCTAGCAACTCTGTAATCAAGCGACAAAAACCTATGGCTAATGCCAATTGTTCCGCCTTTTGCTGACTAAAACTAGGTTCGCAATCGAACATGTAATAATGCACATCACGCGGATTAAACTTCTCCTGAGCCATTGCGGTAAACTCGCTGGCTAACCCTGCAGCATTCGGCTTGTCGGCCTCAATGGCTAGCTTGATTAACTCGTCCTCGTTAGGTAACATGCTTTTGTAAAAACAAGGTTTCCTATCGGGGATATTGGCGTAAGCGTAATAAAATGTGTTGTTCATCCGTGCCCATCGCCATGCTTTGCCGCTGTCGGGGAGGATAGGGCGTGTGCGGTGGGTTGGGGGGATGGAGTTTAGGTACCTAGGACGACTGCTTGTACGCAATAGTTCCTCCGTGATTTCTGCACATATTTGCAGTACAAGACGCTCAGAAAGCCATATTGACTTGCTGATTTTTTCCTTACGGATAATGATGTCGCCTGTATTGATTTGCATTTTGTACGTGTTGATTATACTGTGTTCCCGTCTTGGAATCGAACCAAGAATGTAAACCGTTCGGGAAGCTACTTCTATCGGCTGTTAGTCAATGATTCGCGATGATGAATTAGATTGCTTAATACTGTCACTACTTTATCATGGTACTTTGAGCCAGGACGACGTAGTGCTACTCGAGCATTGGCAGCATCAATTCCTATAATCTGCGCAGCGATTTTTATGTCGCCAATTGTTTTCTTTTTTATGATCTCGTTTACTTTCATACATTTGTTTCATCTATATGACACAAATGTATTTTCAAATTGAAATTGAATCCAAATTATTTTTTTCAAATTGAAATTGAATAAACTTATATACCTATGAATGAGCAAAATAAAATATCTTATCGGTTTTCTGAAGTTAGGAAAGCCCTGGGATTTAGCCAGGGCGACTTCGCAAGAAAGCTATCCACTACACAAGGAAATATATCTAATATGGAAAGCGGCAGAAGAGAGATTCCTGTTGAAACAATAATTTTTCTAAATGAAATGTTTCTCATTTCAACTGAATGGTTATTGACAGGCAAAGGCAGTATGAAAGTACTCAAAATTTCATCTCAGAATGGTGGAAACATTCCAGTTGTGGGTGTACCATTAATTCCTACAGAAGCCTTTGCTGGTTGGGGAGGTGGGAATGTACAAATTGCTGAACACGAAATTTCAGAACGCTATGTAATACCAGATTTTAAGGATGCTGAATTCGTACTGCGAATAAAAGGTAGTAGCATGTACCCTAAATATAGTAGTGGTGATGTAGTTGCTTGTCGTCGTGTAAATGAACGAAAATTCATCCAGTGGAATAAGGTATATGTACTACATACAAGTAGCCAAGGTGTATTAATAAAGCGTATTAAAAAATCAGAAGACCCAAACTATATAATATGTATTAGTGAGAATAAAGAATATGATCCATTTGAAGTCCCTTTGGAAGATATTACTGATTTAGCTTTGGTTGTTGGAGTCATTCGTTCCGAATAAAGCGACAAAGCCAAAAGTGTAAAAAATGTATGCATTTCAAATGCATACATAAACGCATACATTTTATCAAAAAACCAAAAGTGTAAAAAATGTATGCATTTGAAATGTACTACCCAGGACTAATGACGGTAGAGATATCGTAATAAAAA
>CAIOLR010000079.1 GCA_903859135.1 uncultured bacterium
GAGTCTCTGACTCATTAGTAATATTTTACTATCATCTATCTTTTATCTCTAATCTCTAATCTGTTTGTTTGAACATTATTCAATCCAAAACACTTAATTATTCTAAGGAGGGTCGCGGACTCCTTTTTATTATATAATGGGGGAGATTACATAGCTCGATATGGTAAATCGGAGCAGTTGATAACCACATTTTCATATCCTTTGCTTTCCAGAAAAGCGCAAATTCCTGGCTCAACAGCTTGTCTGTCAACACAAGGGCCAAGCATAACTTCCTTGAGGGGCAGCTGCTTAGGAAGTTCATGGCATCCGAGAGTCTCGTGATTTTGGGGCTGGAGCTTATAAAAATATGGTCTGCTTTGACTGGATGTTCGAAGATTTAACTTCACATAAGGAATAATATATTTGTTTTTTCTAGGCATGAACTCCAAAGGAAGAGGTTCTTGAAATAAATCGTCCTCTAGTAGTAGTCGGTATTCCTGTTCGTATTCAAACGCATGATGTTTCGTCCTCGCGCCAAGTGATGAAGCGGCAAGTCTCAAAAGGATTCGCTTCATCCAGTCGATATAACTTGTCTCATTTTCAAAAGTCACAGACTCTTTCAATTGAGCATATAGATTTAAGATGACTTTTGTAAATGAGTATATGTCATTTTCTTTAGCCTCCGTGTTGTAATTAATCCATTGGCTTATAATTGGTAAATGAAAACAATCGGGCAAAACCTTCCTGTCGAAGCACATGCTTACCCCTTGACCTTGATTTCCATAATTTTGCCATAGATTGAGGTCATTTTGTTTAGCAGAAAAACAAATTACATAGGAGTTGGGGAGCTTAATCTCCCAAAGTTCATTTTTTGTCTTTAGGAGTATTCTTTCCTCTATCGAATCCTTGTCGTATATTTTTAGCAGCTTATCCAGAGCTTTTTCAAAGAATTTAATTTGATAGTTATACTCCTCTTTGTCATTAAGATATAGCGAATTGGTTGCAAAGAAGGTTTGATTAGATATGATATGGAAGAAACTCTCCATTGATGTGTAATGATGAATGGTTTCTGACTCCATATGCTTAAGAAACCAAGTATTCTTGTATTCCTCTTTTTTAGAGGGGTTGTTAAAAATGTTTTCGCCGTCGATCTGTATGGCTTGCATGATTAGCTCGTGTGCGATGCTGTCTGACATTGGTCGCTTTTCATATTCTACTACTTCTTCTTCCAATATGGTGATGTTTTATTTTGAATAAAAGAGAATTTGGCCCTCAGGAGATGGTATTGGGTTTTGAGAAGGGCTTTTCGCAAATCTATAACCATTAACAAACAGTACTATATTTTCATGCTATCCATCCAATGCGCAGATTCAACTCGCCAATGCACCATTAAATTAGCATCTTAGTCATCCCTTCAATCCTGATTCAGACAGTCAGCATCGTATCACTAATTGCCTTCACGCCTGGTAATTCTTTTCCCTCCATATATTCCAACAAGGCACCTCCGCCAGTTGATACATAACTCACACGATCAGTAAAGTTAAATTTAGATACGGCCGCTGCAGAATCACCTCCGCCAATTAATGAGAATGCGCCATGTTGGGTAGCTTCTACTACTGCTTCGGCAATAGCCTTGGTACCTGCTTCAAATTTCGATAACTCAAACACACCCATTGGGCCATTCCATAAAATGGTTTTGGAGTTTTTGATGATGGATGTGAAACTTTCGATAGACTGTTTTCCAATATCTAAGCCCATCCAATCGGCTTTAATGGCATTATTGGGAGCTAATTCGGTATTAGCATCGTTAGAAAAACGATCGGCAATTACGGAGTCGGTGGGTAAAATTAAGTTTACCCCTTTTGCCATTGCTTTTTCGATCAAACTATTAGCTAGATCTAATTTATCTTCCTCGACTAATGATTTTCCGATGTTTCCGCCTTGTGCTTTTGCAAAGGTGTAAGCCATGCCACCACCAATGATGAGGTTATCAACTTTTTCTAACAATTTTTCGATGAGTTCGATCTTATCCGAAACTTTGGCCCCTCCCATAATGGCGGTAAATGGTCGTTCTGCGTGGTTTAATATTTTCTCCGCATTCTGTAGTTCAGAGGCCATCAGGTAACCGAAAAATTTAGCGTTAGGAAAAAATTTAGCGATCACTGATGTAGATGCATGTGCTCGATGCGCTGCACCAAAGGCATCATTGACATACACATCACCTAAATGTGCGAGCTTTTCTGCAAAAGTTTCGTCGCCTTTTTCCTCTTCTTTGTGGAATCGTAAGTTTTCTAACAGAAGCACTTCGCCCGATTTTAAAGCAGATGCTTTTTGAGTAGCCTCCTCGCCAATGCAATCGCTGGCAAACTGAATATCTTTCCCCAATACTTGAGAAAGATGTTTGATAATATGCTTTAAAGAATATTTTTCAGCAGGTCCTTCCTTAGGGCGGCCGAAATGTGACATCAAAATAACAGTACCTCCATCTTTCAAAATTTTATTGATGGTGGGGATTGCCCCCCGTATACGGCTATTGTCGGTAATATGAAACTGATCGTCTAGTGGTACATTAAAATCTACACGAACCAGTGCTTTTTTGTTGTCAAAATTAAAAGTGTCAATTGTTTTTATATTCATTATTCTATTGTTAGCTTATTTATTTTGGGGGTTTTGATGGGATGTCTACGCAAGCATATTCATCGTCATAAGGATTAAAAGTTGCACGATCATCATCCCATCCAGAAATAAAAAGTAAAAATATTCATTTCTGCTCGGATTGGATTTGAATATCACCCAGGCACTCAAACAGATGCTTAATATAAGTCCAACGGCGTTCCATAGATTAAGGGGATGGATGGGTAGCAATAATAGGATTAAATAAAGTAGCAAGAAGCCATAACAAAGCAGCATGGCTCTTTTTTCGCCGAGCATAGTTGGAAGCGTTTTTAGTGAATTTTGTTTGTCCTGGAATAGATCGCGAACATCAAAAGGAACGGTAATAGCGACCATAAAAAGAAATTCATGAACGACTAACAACACAACATATCGAGTAGGAAAATCAAATGCTTGTGTGTTTTCCAATTCCACGATGGGTAATAGTACACAGCTTAAAGACCAAACGAGGGCAATCAAAAACAATTTGACTCCCGGTAGGTTTCTAAGTCCGAACCATTGATGATGAAACCGGAATATGGGTACATTATACGCTATTGAAATTAATCCCAAAAAAGAAAGTAATATCAATGCCGGTATAGATAAAAACAATGCCAGCGGCATGAGCGAAAAAGTAGCAATAATGGTTAGTGTGGCATTGAGGCGATAATGTGAGAATATCCAGCGAACTCTTCTAAAAGGTGAGGCTTTGGGATTTTTTGGCTTAGATAGTAAAATGCTGAAGTTATACAATGCCAATGTAGCGCAAAACAAAACGGCTAGAATCGTTGTATCTGGTTTGACATCAAGTAATTGATAGGTGACTAATGCTTGTGCTACGGCACAAAGGGCGATAAAAATATTGCTAAAGAGTAAACAATCGAGTGTTTGCCAGAGGTATTTGTTCATGAATGAATGCTATGCTATGCTTTGCCTTGTTTGAGCTCAAAGATGGTAATTTCAGGCAAAATACCAACTCTGCCAGGATATCCTAAAAAGCCATATCCTACATTGACGTACAATTGCTGTTGTTGTTCCTGATACAATCCGGCCCACTCTTTATAAATATATTGGATAGGGCTCCATTGCATTTTATCGGTCATGACCCCGAATTGCATGCCATGTGTATGGCCACTAAACATCACATCGATTTGTGGGTATTTGGGCAATACTTGTGCTCGCCAATGTGATGGATCGTGCGAAAGAAGCAATTTCACGGGAGCATCTTCGGTTCCGAGCACGGCCAAGTCCATTCGGCCATATTTGGGAAAGCGGCCTGCTCCCCAATTCTCTATTCCGATGATGGCTATTTCTTCTCCATCTACTCTGAGTCTGCGATTTTCATTTACAAGCAAGTTCCACCCCATATTTTTATGTGTAGTTTTTACGTCAGCCAAACTTTTTGCCTTTGCTACTGATGGACCTTTTCCAAAATAATAATCACCATAATCGTGGTTTCCTAAGACAGAGAATACGCCCAATGGTGCTTTTACCTTGGAGAAAATATCTTGGTAATCGTGCATTTCGGAGGCAAAGTTATTGACCAAATCACCCGTAAAGAAGATCATATCTGATTTTTCTTTTAGAAGGAGATCCACGCCCCCCTGTACAGCTTTTCGATTATAAAAACTACCGGAATGTATATCGGATATCTGCCCTACTTTAATCCCATCAAAAGCTCGCGGAAGGTTGGGCAGGTACAATGTTCGACGTTTGATTTGGTAATCATAGGCACCCGAAACTGTTCCATAAGTGAGTGAAGCAATGGGGATCGTTGCCATTAGAACGCCTGCTTTGATTAAAAATTCGGATCGGGTAATGGGGGGATTGCTATCGATAGGCTGTGTTGTCTCAGTTGGTGTTTTGGGAAACAACTTTTGTTTGATCCAAATAAATACGCGACGTAAATCATCCACAACTAAAAAGGGAATAATGAAAATTTTGGAAATGCTTGTTATGAAAAACAGGACCAGAATGAAGGTCCGTAGCATGAATTTGATATTATAAAAAATGCTAATAAAAACACTAAGGATTAATAAAATGGAATAAGTCCACCAGATGTATGGAAAATGTAAACTTTTCCATTGGGGTCTTATCGAAGAAATGGCTCTGTAGATATACAGGTCTATCAGAATCAGAAAAATAGTAATGGTTATTAATAATGCAATGCGATCGGCCATTGTTAGTTGATATGCTGTTTATAAATGTGATTACAATTTAAGCCCCTTAGATGTGGCTTTTTTTATTCAATCCATTCTCTAGGAGCTACTCTGTTCAACAAATAATTCTGACGCAATATAATCAGCAAATAACTTACCTGCTTTGGTTAATACAACCACCCGATCATGAATCGCTATCCAGTTCTGCTCTACGAATCGGTCTAATTCTTGTTCAATATTGGTGCCGTATTTTTCTCCAAATTCTTGATGGATGTGGGTGATATTCATGCCCTGATTGGTTCGTAGGGAGGTCATGATATACTCGTTAATGCGATTGATGGTTGTTAGTATTTCTACCTCTGCTGGAATTTTTTTGTTTTCGATTGATTCGAGATAGATTGCATTGTTGGCCACATTACATTGTCTGCTTTCGCCATTGAAGGAATGTGCGGATGGTCCGATGCCCAGATAAGGTACGCCTGCCCAGTAATTCGAATTGTGTTGGGAGTATTTACCTGGTTTCGCGAAATTCGATATTTCATAATGGTCGAAGCCAGCCTGTTCCAATTGATTCATTAATTGGGTAAACTGCTCAGCACTTTGTGTTTCATCCAACGCTTTTTGTTTGCCTTTTCGGATAAAAGAGGCCAGTGCTGTTTGTGGTTCAACCGTCATGGCATAGGATGAGATATGCGGAATCTGAAGATCAATAACCCGATGGATGCTATGTTCCCACTTTTCATTACTGAGTAAGGGGTGTCCATAAATGAGGTCGATGGTGATGTTGTTAAACCCAGCATCTTGCACACGTTTGATAGCACTTTCTGCTTCTTGAGCAGTATGAGCTCGGTTCATCCAACGTAAATCCTCCTCAAAAAACGACTGAATACCAATACTAAACCGATTGATAGCAGTTTGTTTAAGCTCTTTCACTTTTTGGGCATCCAAGTCATCTGGATTGGCTTCGAACGTAATTTCCGCGTTGGTTGACAGATTAAAATGTGTAGTAATCTGATCAATCAGCAGCTGCAGTTCGGAAGCTTTGAGCAAGGAAGGTGTCCCTCCACCGAAGTAAATGGTTTCGATTGGTTGAGCTCCCAAATAATTCTTTTGCAGAATCAATTCGGTTTGTATGGCCTTTAGCATTTCATTCTTTTTGCTCAATGAAGTGCTAAAATGAAAATCGCAATAATGACAAGCTTGTTTGCAAAAAGGTATGTGTAGGTATATTCCGGCCATGTTGGTACGTAGTAATTAAAAAGAAGCCCTCTCCTTTGGAGAGGGTTGGGTGAGGCAATATTTATTTAATAATCAGTACAGGTATATCCACATTGTGCCTAACCTTATCTACGGTAGTTCCAAAAATTAAATCGCTGATTTCTTTGTGTCCGTGTGCACCCATGACGAGTAGTTCGATGTGTTCTTCCTTGACAATTTTTGCTATGGCAGAGGCAGCTGTACCATAACCAATGGCTAGTTTGGCATCATATCCCATTTTTTGTAAGTAGTGTTGGTATTTTTCTAAATTATGGGTATCGCTCAACGTTTCATGATCTAGAACGGTATCGCCATGAAATTTGGCGCCAGCCGTTTCCACGACGTGAATGAGGTAATATAAAGCATCTTTTCCTCCTTGTTGCAAGGCATGTTGAATGGTTTCTCTATCTTTTTTCGAAAAGTCGACCGCAATACCCACCATTGAGTGTTTTACCTCATCGATGTTTACGATTTCTAGTGCAGGACCATGTGGTACATTTGAAAGCGTTTGGTCTTGTTTCTTGCTAAAAAAAGGTTTCAAGAATACATAGAATAGCAAATAGGTAACAGTTAGTAGTGCAGGGAATATAAATAGGTATATCCACCAAGAATCTCCATGAGCCTGATTGATCCAGCCTGAAACCTCTTCAAAGACAAGCTTGATATTTAGGCCTACTATAATGAATGCGCTGGCCCATGCAAGAATTTGAACCCATGTTTTAATGGTGTATTCTTTCATTTTTGACCGATCAGAATTTAAGTGTATGAGTGGAATGATGGCAAAACCTAGCTGTAAACTCAATACAACCTGGCTAAGGACCAATAGGCCTCCCAATGCTTCTTCTCCAAAATAGATGATGGTAAACAGGGCAGGTACGATCGCTAAGAGTCGCGTGATTAGTCGGCGCAGCCAGGGTTGAATTCGTAGATGAAGGTGTCCTTCCATCACGATTTGTCCGGCGAGTGTACCTGTGATGGTTGAACTTTGTCCTGATGCGATCAATGCAATTGCAAATAGAATGGGGGCTACAGAGCCAAAGATATTTTCCAGCAATTTGTAGGCATGCTGTATCTCTGCAACTTCAAATAGGCCATTTTTATAGAATGCAGTGGCAGCAAGAATCAGTATCGCTGCATTGACAAAAAAGGCCAGGTTCAGTGCTACGCAGGTGTCTATTAGGTTGTATTTTAGCGAATCTTTAATTCCTTTTGCAGTTCGTTCAATCCGTCGGGTTTGGACTAAAGATGAATGTAAGTAGAGATTATGTGGCATTACCGTTGCTCCAATAATACCGATGGCAATGTAAAGTGCCTCTCCCGAAAGTATGGAGGGTTTGAATCCAGATAAAACTTCGCCAAGCACGGGCTTTACAATCACCATTTCTGCTAAAAAAGAAGTCCCCACGATAAAAACCATCGATATGATGAAGACTTCCATCATACGCATGCCTTTGTTCATTAAAAATAGCAGCAGCAGCGTGTCCAATATGGTAATGGATACGCCCCAAATCATCGGAAGATGAAATAAAAGATTTAATCCAATCGCCATTCCAATAATTTCGGCTAAATCGCAAGCGATGATGGCTATTTGCGCTAAGATGTAGAGTGAAAAATTGACTAATCGGGGATAGGCGTTTCGAGAGGCCTGAGCCAAATCAAGACCTTGTACAATCCCCAGACGGGCACTTAAAGATTGAAGCAATAATGCGATCAAATTAGACATCAATAGCACCCAAATTAATTGGTATCCAAACTGACTTCCACCCGCAATATCGGTGGCCCAATTGCCTGGATCCATGTACCCTACACTTACCAAATAAGCAGGACCTATAAATGCGCCTAGCTTTCTCCATCCTGTTTTGTTCGAGGTATTCACAGAACCATGCACCTCGCCTAAGGAATCGCCTTTTTTTGATTCTCGTATCATGCCGCTAATCTAGTTTTTTTGTAGTGTTTATACTTAATGGGAGGGTTAATTCAGAAAACTACCAGGCCTGGTCGCCGATGAGTGGTACGAAACGAAAGGTATCCAATTCTATTTTCTCATAATCCGTTTCACTAATTCTTAAGATTGTAAGCATCTTTTGGGCCTTTTCATCTCCTACCGGGATGACTAATATGCCGCCAATCTTCAGCTGTTTTAACAAGATTTCGGGAACGATCGGGGCTCCAGCAGTCACGATTATTTTATCGAAAGGTGCATGTTCAGGAATGCCTTTTGAGCCATCCCCACAAAAAAAATGTGCTGGGTAGCCTATTTGCGGTAATACGTGTTTGGTTCGTTTGAACAAGTTTTCTTGACGTTCAATGGTGTATACGTTTGCACCCAATTCGAGCAAAATACACGTTTGGTAACCTGACCCCGTACCAATTTCGAGAACTTTTTCTCCTCGCTTAATGTGTAATAATTCTGTTTGGTAGGCTACGGTGTACGGTTGTGAAATGGTTTGTCCATCCCCGATAGGGAAGGCAATATCTTTGTAAGCTTGTGTCCAAAATGTTTGATCGAAAAAGTAGTGTCTGGGAACTTTCTCCATGGCGGCCAGTACGCGTTCATCGCTGATTCCTTTTTCTTTTAATAATCCAACTAGTTTTTTGCGAGCTCCTCGTTCGCGATAATTATCAATGAATTTATAGGCCATATGCGTAGGGGCAGAAAATTTTCTGCCCTTTTTTAATATTGTGAAATTGTGTGTGCGATGGATTATGAGGGGTCAACATCAATTTGAATATATACTCCCTTGTTCTGAGCATCCGTGCCAAAATTACGTAATGTTGTTTGCAGAGCCTCTTTTAATTTGTTGGCAGAAACACCTTCCTTTTCAGCTTTGATTAAAATCGTTTGAATATAATAATTGCGAATTTTTCCGACTAAAGGTACTTCTGGTCCCAATATGCGTTCGCCAAATTGCTGGCGAAGAATTTTGGCTAGATTACCTGAAATATGTTCCAATTTTACTTGATGTTTATGCTTAACATCTAGCCGAATTAATCGATAAAGTGGGGGATAATGAAAATTTCGGCGTTCTAGTATTTCGGTGTCGAATAGTTCGGTATAATCATTCCGGATCACTTGATTGATGACGCGGTGTGTCGTATCATAGGTTTGAATAATTACTTTCCCTTGTTTGTCACGTCGGCCCGCTCGGCCCGCTACTTGAGAAAGCAATTGAAAACTTCGTTCAAAAGCTCTGAAGTCGGGGTATTTGAGCATGCTATCCGCACTGATCACCCCAATGAGAGTTACATTACTAAAATCAAGTCCTTTGGCTACCATTTGGGTACCTACCAAAATATCAATGCGACCGTCTTCAAAATCGTTCAGGAGTGTTTGAAAACTATTTCGTTTACGAGTAGAGTCTAAATCCATGCGCGCGATTTGGACATTTTCAAAGATCAATTTTAGTTCGTCCTCTATTTTTTCGGTGCCAAAGCCTTTTTGTTCAATTTTTGTGGAGCCACAAGCTGGACAGCTATTGATGACATCATGTTTGTAACCACAATAGTGGCAATGCAGTCGACCGCTACTTTTATGGTAGGTGAGACTAACATCGCAGTTGATACATTTGGGTGTATATCCACAAGTGGCGCAAAGTAACAGGGGGGTATATCCACGTCTGTTTTGGAATAAAATGATCTGCTCTTTGCGTGCCAGTGTCGCTGTTATTTCTTTGAGCAATACACTCGTAAAATGCGACTGCATCGTTTTGCGTTTCGTCTCTTCGGCGATACTGACCACTTCGATCTCGGGTAGTTTGACGCCTCCAAAACGATCATTCAGGTGAACAAAGCCATATTTTTTAATCTTTGCGTTATAATAACTTTCTAAACTAGGCGTAGCTGATCCCAACAATACTTTTGCTTGGTGAATGTGTGCCAGATAAATTGCCGTATCACGGGCATGGTATCGAGGAGCTGGGTCATATTGTTTGTAGGACGATTCATGTTCTTCGTCAACCACAATGAGTCCGAGATCAGAGAAGGGTAGAAAGACGGCTGAGCGTGCGCCTAAAATAATACGGTATTCGCCTTTAAGTACTTTTTGCCAAACTTCGGCACGCTCGTTGTCGTTGAAACGAGAATGATAAACGCCAATTTGATTCCCAAAATAGGTGCGCAAACGCTCAATAATTTGGGTGGTTAGTGCAATTTCTGGCAATAGATAAAGTGTTTGTTTATTTATTGCCAGAAATTGTTCGATCAGTCGGATGTAGAGTTGTGTTTTTCCTGATGAGGTAATGCCATGTAATAAAACCACATTGCTTTGCTCGAATTGTTGGTTTAGTTCAAAGAGAGCTTCCTGTTGTAATGGACTTAGCTCAAAAGAGTTGGTCAATTCTCCCTCGCCAATGAATAAGCGATCTACTGCCTTATTTTCCTGGATAAAAATTTCTTTGTCTAGGAGGGCTTTTACGGTAGCAGGTCCTGCTCCACTGTTCTCTATTAAATCAGCTTTGCTGATTTCTTTTTGTTGTTTCTCTAGTTTGAGGTAGGCCAATACGACATCTAACTGTTTGGGTGCACGTTCCAATGCGTCGAATAGCGCTTTTTTATGAGCAGCCTCGTTATAAAATGGGTTTAGGGTGATGAATGCTTTTACACGAGGTTTATATTTCTCGGTAATTTCCTCGTCGATATCTAAAATGCCTTTTTCAAAGAGCGATTTTAATAAAGGAAATACGGTTTTTTGTCCCAATAATTTGGTGATATCGCCAATACTTAACTCGGGTTGAATCTCCAGTGCATCAACAATTAAAAACTCTTTATCGCTTAGTGTTGATTTATCATACTCGAAACCCTGATGTAAAACGATGCGAGTTTCGCTGGCTAGTTTTAGCGCAGCTGGTAGGGCAGCCTGCATCACTTCGCCCAAATGGCAGAGGTAGTAGGATGCCATCCATTGCCATAGTTTTAGTTGGGAGGTAGTAACAATGGCTTGATCATCTAAAACTTCGATGATATATTTTGCTTCATATAATTGAGGAGGGATCTCACTGATCTGATAAATAATGGCGGTGTAAATTTTACTCTTGCCAAACTGAACGACCACACGTTTACCCACGTTCAGCAATCCATTCATCTCAAAAGGAACGCGATAGGTATATGTTTTTGAAATAGCTAAGGGTAAAATTACTTCAACGAAGAAGGTTTTTCTGTCAGTAACATGCTGTTGGAAAAAATCGGACACTACTTGTTTTTTAATGCAGCCAAAAGTAAGCTTATCCATCCCAATATAAAAAACAATCCACCAATGGGTGTAACTGGGCCAAGTATAGAAACAGCTGGTCCTGCAATCAGACTTTTAATCGCCAGTAGGTACAAAGAGCCCGAAAAGAAAATAATGCCGAGTGTGAAAAACCAAAAAGAGAGGTTAATCAATCCTCTTTTGAAACGCGAGAATGTAGAAAGAAAGACCAAAGCCAAGGTGTGATAAAACTGATAGTCTACGGCTGTTTTCCAGATTTGTAAATCGCTGGGACTAATTTGGCTTCTTAAAGAATGAGCACCAAATGCACCCAATGCAACAGCCAACATCCCGAAAATAGACGCCGTAACAATGATTCGTTTGTTCATAATTTGGTTTGCTTAGGGGGCTAATTTACTAAAGTTGCTTATA
>CAIOLR010000080.1 GCA_903859135.1 uncultured bacterium
TAAAACATACCAATGCCTGTGGCCTAGCCTCCCGAGAAAATTTACTACAAGCATGGAAAGACGCTTTGGCCTGCGATCCCATATCAGCCTTCGGCGGGGTACTCATTTGCAATCGAGAGGTAGATGAAAAAACGGCTACAGAGATCGACAAAATTTTCTTCGAAGTACTCATTGCGCCCTTATTTGCAAAAGAAGCAGTTCATAAGCTTTCAAGCAAAAAGAATCGCATTCTTCTGAAACGAAAAAATATA
Organism: uncultured bacterium; assembly: GCA_903859135.1. Taxonomy (GTDB): domain Bacteria; phylum Bacteroidota; class Bacteroidia; order Sphingobacteriales; family Sphingobacteriaceae; genus Daejeonella. Next base: position 252 of record CAIOLR010000080.1, read on the forward strand.
GCACTACCGACCAAACAATTTAAATCTTTGCTTAATGGTATCATCGAGCAAGACAAAGATCTAAAAATAGAACTCCCGAATCACCTAAAAACGGTGACTGACCGAAAGCCTAAAAAAGAAGAGTTAAAAGATCTGAGCTTTGCCAATAAGATTGTAAAACACACCAAATCTAACGCAATCGTACTCACTAGGGATGCGACACTACTTGCTAGCGGTATTGGTCAGACATCAAGAGTGGATGCTTTACGACAAGCCATCGCCAAAGCCGAGGCGTTGGGTTTTGATCTTCAAGGGGGCATCATGGCTTCCGATGCATTTTTTCCATTTGCAGACTGCATTGAGTTGGCTGCAGATGCAGGAATAGCCCTGGTTATACAACCAGGGGGCTCTATCAAAGATCAAGAGTCAATAGATATAGCGAATCAAAAAGGCATGGGAATGGTCACAACTGGAATTCGTCATTTCAAACATTAGAATCGTTTTTTATATTGCGTATTTATACGCTTCAACTAAATAAAAGTTTAACTTTGAGTTCTTTACTAAACAGTGTAAACATATACTTTAATGAGTTTTTTTAATTGGTTTACCCAGGAAATTGCAATCGATCTAGGTACTGCAAATACGCTTATCATACACAACGACAAGGTAGTGGTTGATGAACCCTCCATTGTCGCTTTTGACCGATCGACTAACAAGGTGATTGCCATTGGCAGACAAGCCATGCAGATGGAAGGTAAAACACACGACAACATTCGAACTGTACGACCACTTAAAGATGGCGTTATTGCTGATTTTAATGCAGCAGAATATATGATTCGAGGAATGATCAAAATGATTAACAATGGCAAAGGATGGTTTTTCCCTTCATTGCGTATGGTTATATGCATTCCTTCGGGCATCACAGAAGTAGAAAAACGAGCTGTTCGTGACTCTGCAGAAATAGCCGGAGCCAAAGAGGTTTATCTCATACACGAGCCCATGGCCGCAGCCGTTGGTATCGGTATTGATGTGGAAGAGCCTATGGGAAATATGATTATTGATATCGGTGGTGGAACTACCGAGATTGCTGTTATTGCTTTGTCAGGTATTGTTTGTGATCAATCGATACGCGTAGCGGGGGATAATTTCGATAGTGATATTGTTCAATACATCCGCAGGCAGCACAATATTATGATCGGCGATCGTACTGCAGAAAAAATTAAAATAGAAGTCGGTGCAGCTTTACCTGAATTACCAGATCCACCTGCAGATTTTGCTGTACAAGGACGCGACCTAATGACTGGAGTACCTAAACAAATTACCGTCTCATACACCGAAATTGCACACTGTTTAGATAAGTCGATATCTAAAATTGAGGAAGCTATTTTAAAAGCGTTGGAGATTACTCCTCCTGAACTTTCGGCAGACATTTATCAAACAGGTATTTTTTTAACAGGTGGAGGTGCTTTACTTCGTGGTTTAGACAGACGTATTGCTTCTAAAACAAAGTTACCTGTTCATGTAGCAGAAGATCCGCTGCGAGCGGTAGTCAGAGGCACAGGAATCGCATTGAAAAACATTGGCAGCTTTAAATTTTTAATGCAATAGCCTCGCTCACTCATCTCCCAATTCCATAAATTTGGGAGGCGAATATCGTCATTGAATATAAACCCACTTTAGTGTATTAAAATAATTTCGACAAAATACAAGACTTTTAAACTATGCGTAATCTCTGGCTATTCATCAGTAAGTACAACGCATTCTTTTTATTCTGTTTATTTTTTATTACCTCACTAACTCTTTTGCTCAACAACAATTCCTATCAAAGGGCTTGGACATCGGGGGTATCTGGCCAATTTATTGGTGAGGTTTATGAGAGGGCCACTTTTTTTAAAA
>CAIOLR010000081.1 GCA_903859135.1 uncultured bacterium
CAAGTAATCTGTGTATAAATCTCTAATCTTCGCTTTGTCCATCTTGCAAAAGTAGTCTATCATATAGATCTGAAAAATAGCGGCTGCGTAACATCAGTTAAAATTTAATGGATATTTTTCTTTCCAATACCATGCGTGCGCTAAGCCTGCTAAAATCGCATGAATACAAATCCTTTTTATAGATTCGCGTGTTCCCAATACGTTTTCTATGAAGATCAAAAAAATTTTAATTGCCAATCGGGGAGAGATTGCCATTCGTATTAGTCGTGCGTGTAACGAGCTCGATATTCAAACCGTAGCCATTTATACCTACGAGGATCGCTATTCGCTCCACCGCTATAAGGCAGATGAAGCCTATCAAATCGGAGAAGAGAACGATCCGCTGAAACCCTATCTAGCGATCGATGCCATCATCGAAATGGCCCAATATAGTGGTGTGGATGCCATACATCCAGGCTATGGGTTTTTGTCCGAAAATCAAGAATTTGCAACAAGGTGTGCGCATGCGGGTATCATTTTTATCGGTCCACGACCCGATGTCATGCGTGCTTTGGGCGATAAAGTGATAGCCAAGACCGTCGCAAAAAAGGCAAATATTCCCGTTATAGAAAGTAATGCAGGGGCTTTAAATACGCTTCAAGATGCTTTAAGTGAGGCAACACGTATTGGCTATCCGCTGATTTTAAAGGCAGCCGCTGGTGGTGGTGGACGAGGAATGCGTGTAGTTCGTACAGACGATGAGTTGAAAAAATCGTTCCACGAAGCACGTAGTGAAGCTAAAAATGCGTTTGGGGATGACACCATTTTTTTAGAAAAATTGATAGAACGTCCGCGCCATATAGAGGTGCAGATCGTGGCCGACAATCACCAAAATGTGGTCCATTTGTACGAACGCGATTGTTCGGTACAACGCAGGTTCCAAAAAGTGGTGGAAGTGGCCCCCTCGCTCAATCTGAAGGATGAAACGCGCCAAAAATTATACGAATATGCCATTGCAATTGCCAAAGCGGTCCATTACAACAACGTGGGTACGGTTGAGTTTTTGGTCGACTCGGATGAACATATTTATTTCATCGAGGTCAATCCACGGATCCAGGTAGAGCATACAGTCACCGAGATGATTACTGGAATCGATTTGATTAAAACCCAGATTTATGTGGCAGATGGCTATCCTTTAAGTGCTATTGAAGTAGGTTTGGGAGATCAATCGAAGATCATGAAACATGGGTTTGCCATGCAATGCCGCATCACGACAGAAGATCCAGCGAACGATTTCAAACCCGATTATGGTACCTTAATCACCTACCGCAATGCAGCGGGCTTCGGAGTTCGTTTGGATGAGGGGAGCACTTATTCGGGCATGCGTATCAGTCCGTTTTTTGATTCCATGCTGGTTAAAGTGAGCACCTGGGGCACGACCTTGTTTGATGCTTCCCGCAAAATGAATCGAGCGCTTCGTGAGTTTCGAATTCGGGGTTTAAAAAACAATATTCAGTTTTTAGAAAATATAATTAATCATCCCACCTTTATTGAAGGGAAGGCAACGGTCAACTTTATACAGGAACATCCCGATTTGTTTCATATTGAAACTAGACTAGATCGAGGCACGCGTATACTTTCTTTTTTGGCAGATGTTTCCGTGAATGGCAATGCCGACGTCAAAAAAGTAGACCCTGATACGCGTTTAGAAAAACCACGAATTCCCGATTTTGATCATCATGCAAGCTATCCCAAAGGAACTAAAGATCTGCTGACAGCATGGGGTCCTGAAGCATTTTGCCAGTGGTTGAAAAATGAGCACAAAATATATTATACCGATACGACTCTGCGTGATGGGCATCAGTCGCTGCTAGCTACCCGCATGCGGACGTACGATATGTTGAAGGTCGCAGAAGCATTTGCCAAATGTCATCCACAAACGTTTAGCATGGAGGCCTGGGGAGGAGCCACATTCGATGTATGTCTCCGATTCTTGCACGAGGACCCATGGATGCGTTTAGAGAAATTACGAGCAGCCATCCCGAATATTCTGATACAAATGTTGATCAGGGGATGTAATGGCGTGGGTTATTCGGCCTATCCCGATAATTTAATTGAATCTTTTGTTCAAACAAGTTGGGAAAAGGGAGTTGACGTGTTTCGCATATTTGACTCACTCAATTGGATGGAAAATATAGCTCCGTGTATCGAGATGGTGCGTAAAACCACGGGTGGTATTGCCGAGGGCTCTTTATGCTATACGGGTGATATTCTTGATCCAAAACGTACCAAATACGATTTGAACTATTATTTGCGCCTAGCCAAAGACCTAGAAAATGCAGGCTCACATATTTTGGGTTTGAAAGATATGTCAGGCTTGCTCAAACCCTATGCTGCTAAAATTTTGATCGAAGCATTGAAAGATACCGTCAAAATTCCCATTCACTTGCATACGCATGATACTTCATCGTTGCAGCCAGTTACCTACATGATGGCGATTGAAGCAGGTGTAGATGTGGTGGATTGTGCAATTGGAGCTTTATCTGGACTTACTTCGCAGCCTAATTTGAATGCCATGGTGGAGATGATGCGTTTCCACAAACGGGAAAATGTATACGATATCAGATCCTTAAATCAATTTAGCACCTATTGGGAAACAGTTCGTGCGTATTATTATCCTTTCGAATCGGGGATGAAGGGGAGTTCTGCAGCGGTTTTTCAGCATGAAATTCCGGGTGGACAGTATTCTAATCTGAAGTCTCAGGCTATCGCCTTAGGTTTGGGCAATCAGTTTGAAGAGATTAAGGACCGCTACGTGGAAGTAAATGATTTGTTTGGCGATATCGTCAAAGTTACGCCGAGTTCCAAAGTGGTGGGCGATATGGCGCAATACATGGTAGCCAACCAAATTAGTAAAGAAGATATCTTTACTCGTGGAGATCAGATTTCTTTTCCTGACTCGGTAGTTTCATTTTTTATGGGGGAGCTGGGGCAACCTGAGGGTGGATTTCCAGAAGAACTGCAGCGTATTATTCTAAAAGATAAAACGCCGCAGATGGGCCGCCCTAATCAATATTTATTACCGCTTGATTTGGATGTAGATTTTAAAGCATTTAAAAGACGATTTGGAAAGGATTTGCCTTATACAAGCTATTTGTCTTATAAATTTTATCCGAAGGTAACAGAAGACTACATCCGAATGTTCCGTCAGTATGGTGATTTGGATGTGATTCCAACCAAGTACTTTTTTTTCGGGATGCAGCCAGGTGCAGAAACGACCATTGAGATATCGCGTGGAAAAACGCTGCTTGTCCGTTTACTATCGATTGGTCCAGCGGATGATAAAGGCATGCGTACCGTGTTTTTTAAACTCAATGGACAAACACGGAATATCGAAGTACAGGACAAAACCATTCAAGTAAGTCGATTCGAAAATTATAAAATCGACAAAGCGAATCCAGTTCATGTTGGCTCGCCATTGCAAGGGATGTTGTCTAAAGTATTTGTGAAGGCCAATGAAAAGGTGAAAAAAAATCAACCCCTGTTTATGGTGGAGGCAATGAAGATGGAAACAAATATCGCTGCTTCGGCAGATGGGGTCGTGAAACAGATCGTTCTTACGTCAGGAACGTTGGTGAATACAGATGATTTGGTGCTGGAGCTGGTTCAAGAGGAGGGATAGTTCTTATACACACGACAGCGGTTTGATCACCTGTGCAATCAACATTTGTCATGGGGCGGAGTTTTCAGGCCCCCTAATTAAGTTGACGGGTATATTTTTTCAAGATTCAATTAATGGAGTCGTTTGCCGACCACCAAGCTTAAAAACTCGTAAACAATTTGGCCCATATTTTCACAGCTATTAAAAACGGTATTTTGGTGATGAGCAGCGAGTTCTTTACCCAGCTGTTTTACTTTTTTGAAGGGAGATATTTCATCCATACACATCACATTAAACAGATCATTTAAACGGTGATGTGCGGAGCGAATACGATTGGATATCAAGGTACGTTCTTCTTCCTGATATTGGCGTACGGTGGTTTCATTCATGTGTTGCATGCCCAGCTTTACCAATTTGAGGTTTTCCTTAAAAAAGTGGGGTAGGTATAGTCTTAATCTTCCTTCGTAGGATTGCTGATCAAAATCGACGGCTCGTATACGGTATTGATTACCTTCAATATCAGGTGTGATATCGACCACGAAATTATACGATCTCATATCGCCCAAAAGACGAACAAAACAACGCTCATTAAATTTGACAAATTCTTTGCAAATACGGATTTGGTTGAATTTAGTCGTATCCAGATTGTCATTTATAAATACATCCCCTGGCAAACCCGGAATGTGCGCTTCAATAAGTGTATGGTCGTCAGTGACGTACAGTATGTCGTTAGGCGATAACAAATGCTCGAGTTCCAAGCCGTAAACTCTGGAGGCATCCGCAACTTTTACATAAAAATGGTCGTAATTATCATTCAGGCGATTGATGATACGAACTCTAAAAGGCTTAGAATTGCCAAAAGTACAGTAATCAATGCGGGCAACGGATAAATGTTCCATCACATGCATATCCCCATCGGTATTCATCAACGCATAAATATAGGTGAGGCTCGGAAAAAGTTCTTCCATTTCTCGTTCATCATAATATACGGTATGCCAAAGGGTGTCCCTACCTTCCTTATCTATCAAAGGGGTGCTTAGATGAAAACGGAGCAAATCTAAATATTGAACCGGTAGGCCCCTTTCTCGACCATATTGCAATAAGTAGGATCGTAACTCGGGCCTAACGGAATAAAATAGCTTCTTTTTTGATGGGACGTCGCTTCTGTCAACTTCTTCCATGTTGGTCAGAATTTGAATTTTTCACCTGTGTTTATTTGTAGCCTTGTTCAGGAGATGGGTAGGCTTATTTGTAGCATTTAGGAATGAGTTCCCATCCCCATCTAAGGAATCCAAATTTTGACAATAGAAATAGGGTCAAGCTCATTACTTCACCTCAAACACTGTATTCATTTGATATTTCAGTTTAATTTTTTTAAAATCGATATCAGGCAGGGGGGCAGCTTCGGAGGCCATCATGTTCAACGCCCTGGAAGCATATCTAGGCGTTGGGTAATACTCATCATTTATTTCTTTGATTTCGATTGAATTACCTAGTTTTTCTCCGATAGATTCAACTAAGTAGCTTGCTTTGTCTTTGGCATTTTGTAACGCCTTTATCTTTAGCTCTTTTTTTAGCGTTTCTATTTTTGAATAATCATAGCTTTCGATGCCACTGTATTCAACACCTTTTGGGTCTACAGCACTGATTAGCTGGTTGACTTTACTGAGGTCAGTTACTTTGATTTTATACTGTTTTTTAGCTAAGAAATCCGTGTTTTTCTTGTCGGTCCAATCCCAATTATAGCTTGATATATTATTGATCATGAAATTTTCTTTCGGGATACCCGCACTGATCACAGCAGTTTGTAATTGGCGTTCTAAGTCTCCAATGGCTACTTTTTTTTTCGTGTTACCAACCAAATACTCTTTTAGGGAAATGTTGACATAAATAATGTCAGGTGTTACCTCTGCTTCGACTGAACCGAGTACTTCAATTTTTCTACGTGTATCCATCGTTTGTGAGTAGGAGGCTAGTGTGCTAGCACATAGTAAAGTGGCAATAATGATGTGTTTCATAGGATGGTTTTTGGGGGTTTAATTTTTTCTTTTTATAGGCTTTGTCTTTGATTTAGGGACGACTGTCGTTGGTTTTTTAATACGTATTTTTTCCTTTGACTCAGCTAAACTAGGAATAATTTCTTCTTTTGATTTCGGCCTATCTTTGGGCTTCCACACAAAACCAGGTAATATACTTTCATCATTCGATATTTGATGGATTGGATAATAAGTACCCTCAGGTTTACGGATAAATAAAATATCTTTCAACGCATGATTGTCAAACAGGACTTTCATTCGGCTGCTTAACATTTTGTTCATTCCCGAATAGTGTGTACCCTCTTTCACATAGTAAACGCTTTCTGCATTTCCATCTACGAACATGTTATTCAGCTTGTTATTTTTAAAATACCCTGTAATCACTTTCCCTTTCACTTGATTAAATTTTGAAGAATCGATCGCTTCTGTGCCTACGATAAAGCCATTGTGTTGAAGGAGCATGTTATTCAGTTTCTTGTTTTTCATCTGCAAATAAATGGTGTCGGCAGAGAATTGAGAGCCCTGTGCCCAGATCATGGGGCGTACATAACAGCGAATGGTTGAATCTTTATAGCTGAAAAATATCGAATCAGCTACGGCTTGTAAATCCGACTTGAATATTTTCGCCTTGTGGTAGGCAAATATAATACGCACTTTTGCTGTATCGCACGTCAAAGAATCTTGTGAGTGATTGTTTTCTAGGTCTTTTAGGGCCCGATTTTTTGTCGATTTTGGATGTTTGTCCTTTTGCTCTGATGGTATTATTGATGATTGATGCGTAGTGCCCTCTTTCTTTTCAGCGTGATCAATAGACGGTGGTTTTTCTGATACATCTGGTAATTTAGATCGTAAAGTGCTTGTTACACCTTTTGCCAGTACGGAATCAACTTGGTTGGGCTGATTTTTTTTGGAAACAAGGGTGTCTTTGATAGAAGTACTATCGGCACTTTTATTCAGTGCTTTGTTTTCTTTATCGTGACCAGATGCTTTAGTGCCAACTACATCTCCCAAGTCATTATCTTTTTTTAGTTCATTTTTTCGAATAGATTTTACTTCGTGGCCTCGAACCACTTTACTAAATAAGGTATCGGCAGCCATCCATATGGAATCAATTTTGGAGGAGTCTGACTCGGTGTGCATCACGATATAGGCATTTTTAGTAGCCAAAATACTTTCATCTTTTTTATGGTAGATTCCCAGATCACCTTTAAATGTTATTTTTTCAGCGTCATCCGTAAAGGTGATATTTTTAATTGCTCGACCATATCCCAGTTTTTTATCAAAAAAAAGACTATCCCCTTTTAATGATTTTCTGCCTTGTGTGTATAGGTTGTTCTTACCAAAAAGAGCCTGGTCATTGGTGGTATTGTATTGGCCATTTTCGGTGTAAAGGGTATCTTCTTTGCCATAAATATGCGTAGGACCGTAGAAATAAGCGATCTTCGATTCCGAGTTATACCGCAAGGTGTCTGATTTAATGACTACATCGGTTGATGTCAGTACCACATTGTTTTTAAAGTAGGCATCATGCGTATTGGCATAGTAGTAGCCTGTTACACTCGTAAGTACATTTTTGGGATCGACGATTTTTCCGCCACTGGTATACGTACCTATTTTAGTACCTGTATTATATGTCAGATAAGTGGTAGACAGTGTGGCCTTATCTTTATCAACTAATCGTACGTTGTTTGTTAATAGTGCCATCTTCGTATTCCCATCAAAATTCAAAAGATCGGCATAAACCACAGTTCCATCGTTTTGGGTGATAATCACATGCCCAAAGGCGTCAAACGTGTTTTTATCTTGATTGAAATTGGCACTATCTGCAGATAGGGTAGATTCTTCTTGTTCAAAAACAGGTTTGATCACACGCATAAATCCTTCCTTTGTGAAGCCTTTTAGAAGTTCAGAACGGATGATTTTTACCTTCTTGCCTTGTTGAGCAACAGTAGTACTGGTGATGAAGGAGATGATAAA
>CAIOLR010000082.1 GCA_903859135.1 uncultured bacterium
GCGAATAATGAACATCTTCAAAATGAAGATGCCTTTTTTGTGCCATTTTTTTTACGAGTTATCTCTCTGCTATCTGTATTTTTTTTATCCCAAAAAATTGAAAATTACTTTTTGAGGACCGACTAAATACAAGAAGAAGTGGATGAGTTGTGGGAGCAACTCGCTGCAGGCGGTAAAAAAGGGAATTGTGGCTGTCTCCAAGATAAATAGGGCTTATCATGGCAAATTATTCCTGCTGCTTTAGGCGAAATGCTCAATGGCAAGGATTCTGTAAAATCCAAAAGAGCCATGGGTGCCATGCTTCAAATGGATAAAACCGATTTCGAAAAGCTAAGAGAGGCCTATGAAAACAACATCCATTAAAAAACCCTCTCCTTCTAGGCATTAAGCTTGTCGAAATGGAGAGGGCTATAAGGGGGAATTCTGCTTAATCGATCAGAGTTACCTTGATCATATTCGTTTTCCCTTTTTTCTCGATCGGAATAGCGGCTGTATTGATCACAACCTGACCAGGTTCGATGAGTTTTTCTGCTTGCAGAATTTGGTTTACATCACTAATGGTTGTATCCGTGCTTTCAAATTTATCGTAATAAAATCCACGAACTCCCCACAATAAACTCAGCGTGTTCAGTAAATTACGGTTGCTCGTAAAAATAAATGTGGACGCTTCAGGACGATGACTTGAAATTTCAAACGCAGTATAACCCGAGGAAGTCATTGAAACAATGCCCACTGCGTTGGTTTTTTCAGCGATGAAAATAGCCGAACGGCAAATAGAATCGCTCATATAGTTAGGTGAGCTTTCGTTCAGTTCTTTCGGGGTATTAAATGGATAACCATTCTCTTCCACATTACGAACAATCTTATGCATGGTTTCAATCACAATCACAGGGTACTCACCCACGGAAGTTTCCCCACTTAACATCACGGCATCAGCACCATCCAACACGGAATTAGCCACATCATTCACTTCTGCGCGGGTTGGACGTGGAGCAGTAATCATACTCTCCAGCATCTGTGTAGCCACAATTACTGGTTTTGACGCATCACGACATTTCTTAGCAATCATCTTTTGAAGCATCGGCACTTGCTCCATCGGCATCTCCACTCCCAAATCGCCCCGAGCAACCATCACACCATCCGTAGCAGCGATGATGCCATCAATATTTTCAATAGCCTCTGGTTTTTCGATTTTGGCAATTACCCGAGCTGTTTTACCACTGCGACCAATAATGCGTTTCAAATCAAGGATATCCTCTACCGAACGAACAAATGACAACCCAATCCACTCTACATCATTTTGCAAAGCAAGCTCTAGGTTCGACAAATCCTCCTCAGTCAAGCTGGGGATAGAAACCTTTGTGTTTGGCAAATTGACCCCTTTACGAGATGTTAATATCCCTCCGTATATGATTTCACAGCTTACTGTATCTTCATTATTGGTTTCTAAAACCCGCATTTGTATTTTCCCGTCGTCTAATAAAATAGTCTCTCCTACACGTACATCTTTAGGGAAATTTTGGTAGGTGATATAAATCTTTTTCTCATCTCCAATCAACTCTTTAGTCGTAATTTTGATTTGATGCCCATTGACAAGGTTGGCGCCGCCATCCTTCACCAATCCGATACGAATTTTAGGACCTTGCAGGTCGGCAAGAATACCCACATTCGTTTTGTACTTTTCATTTATTTCACGAATGGTATCAATTGTTTCCTGATGGTCGGCTTGGCTACCATGGGAAAAATTCAATCTACAAACATCTACACCTGCTTTAATCATACTAAGCAAAACCTCTTTCTTAGCAGAAGCAGGGCCCAGCGTAGCTACAATTTTAGTTCTGTTATGAACAGTTTTCATTTATTTCTATGTTTTTATTTATTAACATTTTATTCTATACGCTTCCACCAGTGTATGACAAATTGATATTGGCCGTGTCCCCATACACCCTCTATTATTTACACAAAGTTAATTGGTTAAAAGATCAGATTTTCCCTAGATTTTACTTTTTTAGGGTCAACTCGCACTGCGACAATTATCTCCGTTATTTGATTGATTGTCGAAATAGTTGTTTTTAAATCTTCTTCATCTATGTTATTCTGAATAAGTAGAAAAAAATCTACATTTTTCATTTCGGGGACTAAAAAACCGCCAGCACCCCTATTTACGAGAAGATAAAAAGCTGTTTCGACTGAAGAGTTCTGATAAAAATATCTGTCAAAATGAAGCGAGCCTATATCTCCTTCACGAAATGATATTCCCAGCTCATCGATACGACAGAGGCTGATATTCAGTTGTCTGTTCAACTTAAAACAGAGCACATGAGTTTCAAGCGACGAAGTGATCGCCACTAATGCAAAATCAAGCTCAGGTTCATATGTTAATATCGTTCTATCCACAATACAAAGGCCCTAAATTATAAATTAAAAAAGGTTTTTATCATAAATTAGCCCCCTAAAACCAAAAAAGGTTTGAGATGTGCCAGAATTTATTTTTCTTTGCGCAGAATTATTTAATCATTAAAATTATAAAACTATGTCTGATATCGCTTCAAGAGTTAAAGCAATTATCGTTGAAAAATTAGGTGTAGACGAAAACGAGGTTACACCAGAGGCATCATTTACCAATGATCTTGGCGCCGACTCATTAGACACCGTAGAACTCATCATGGAGTTTGAAAAGGAGTTTAACGTAGCTATTCCTGATGATCAGGCTGAAACTATCGGGACTGTTGGTCAGTCTATCGCCTACTTAGAAAAAAACGTAAAATAAATTTTACGACCAATCGAATAAATGGAGCTTAAAAGAGTTGTTGTAACGGGACTTGGTACACTTACCCCTATTGGGAATACAGTGTCAGACTATTGGAACGGTTTAATCAATGGGGTAAGTGGAGCTGCTCCTATTACCAAGTTTGATACAACACACTTCAAAACAAAATTTGCCTGCGAAGTCAAAAATTTCGATCCAGAAAATTTCATGGATCGCAAGGAAGCCCGCAAGCTAGACCCCTTTGTGCACTACGCTCTTGCATCAACAGATGAAGCGGTTAAAGATGCGGGGTTGGAGTTCGATAAATTAGACACCAATCGCATTGGTGTTATTTGGGGTGCTGGTATCGGAGGGTTAAAAACCTTCTTGGACGAGGTGACCTACTTTGCCAAAGGCGATGGAACACCGCGGTTCAATCCATTTTTTATCCCTAAAATGATCATTGACATTGTTTCTGGTCATATTTCCATTAAATACGGTTTAAGAGGACCAAACTTCGCTACCGTTTCTGCATGTGCATCGTCTACCAACGCATTGATCGACTCGTTCAACTACATTCGTTTGGGGATGACCGATGTGATTCTTTCTGGGGGATCAGAAGCCATTATCAATGAAGCAGGGATAGGCGGATTTAATGCGATGCATGCTTTATCAACCCGAAACGACGACCCGAGTACAGCGTCACGCCCTTTTGATAAAGATCGAGATGGCTTTGTTGCCGGAGAAGGTGCAGGGACTATCATTTTAGAAGAATTAGAACATGCAAAAGCACGAGGCGCAAAGATATATGCCGAAATGCTTGGAGGAGGCATGAGTGCTGATGCAAATCATATCACCGCCCCGCATCCTGAAGGTTTAGGTGCTCTTTTGGTGATGGCCAATGCTTTACGCGATGCAAATTTAACAACCGCTGACATCGATTACATCAATGTACATGGGACATCTACCCCACTTGGCGATCTTAGTGAAACCAAAGCAATTGTTGATCTTTTTGGTGAACATGCCTACAAGTTGAATATTAGTTCAACCAAATCGATGACTGGCCATTTATTAGGGGCCACTGGTGCGATCGAAGCTGTCGCTGCCATCTTGTCCATTCAACATAATATCATTCCTCCTACTATCAATCACTTTACGGATGATCCCACAATTGATCCAAATTTAAATCTAACCTTTCATAAAGCTCAGAAAAGAATTGTTCGTGCAGCTTTAAGCAACACCTTTGGTTTTGGTGGACACAATGCTTCGGTGATCTTTAAGAAATACGAAGGATCGTAAACTACTTAGGGGTATCATTACTGATTTTGTTCGCTTTAGTTTATCATTCGTAAATTTAATGAATGCTTTTTTCCAAACTGTATAAACGCTACCTATCGCCTGATCGTACCTACATTCGATTGTTAAAAAATCTGCTGGGCTTTGTTCCCAATAATGTGAACTTATACCGAATGGCTTTTAGGCATCGTTCTGCCTCGGTGGCATCAAAAAATGGAGCTAAAAATAGCAATGAGCGATTGGAATTTTTGGGTGATGCTGTTTTAGGTTGTGTAATCGCAGAGGAGCTTTTTAAATTATATCCCTACAAGGACGAAGGATTCTTAACCGAAATGCGTTCCAAAATAGTGAGTAGGGTGAGCTTAAACCAGCTGTCCAAACGCTTAGGTCTTGATGAAATTATTGAATTTGACAAACAAATGCTCAATAATGCGAATAAACGAGGGTCTATGCTCGGTGATACTTTTGAAGCGCTTATTGGGGCAGTGTATGTTGACAAGGACTACAATTTTACACGTAAGTTTATAACAGACCGTATTATTAAACCACACATCGATATTCACACATTAGAACTTACTGAAACCAACTTTAAAAGTAAGCTTCTTGAATGGTGTCAACGACATGGCAAAACATTACGTTTCGATTTAATCCCAAACGGGGAGGGTGAAAGTTTACGATTATTTACGATTCAAATTGTTGTGGATGGCGAAAATTATGCCATCGGACGAGATTATAATAAAAAGAATGCAGAAAAAATTGCCGCCGAAAAAACGTGTGGCTTACTTGATATCTAAATAATGACTAAACTCTACTTCATTTGTAAAAGGTTCTTTTCCATCTTTTTTTTGATTTGGTGTGCGACCGTCTTTACGAGTATCATGATGCTCGTTTTACCTTTTATCCTCCTATCCACTTGGGTATTAAAAGGTAAAAAATCGCAAGACATGTGCTTCATTTTTATAAAAGGATGGGCTTGGTTGTTCTCCAAACTATGTTTTTTTCCTGTTAGGATTAAAAATAAAGAGCTTGTCGATCCTGAAGAGGCATACATCTATGTTTCGAATCACAACTCCTATTTAGACACTTTTGTGGCCGTGATGGCGATCCCCAAATCTTTCAAGCCATTGGGGAAAATCGAGATGCTGAAGACCCCTATATTCGGTCTGATTTATCGTAAAATCGTGGTTTTAATAGACCGAAAAAGTCCCGAGAGTAGAGCTAAATGCATCCAAGATTTAAAGATGGAGTTGGCTTCTGGACAATCCATTCTGATATTTCCGGAAGGAACGATGAATCGTACAGATACCCCACTTGCTCATTTTTATGATGGGGCCTTCCGTTTAGCCATTGAAACCCAAACACCAATTGCCCCTTTAGTTATTATTAACGCCCGGAACCTGCTTTCCAGAAAGCATCCCCTTGATGCAAAACCAGGCCCGCTATCTGCTATTTTGGCTGAACCGATCGCTGTAGATGGATTAGTAGAAGCCGATTTACCCAAATTAAAAGAACAAGTATGCCAAGTGATGGAAAAACTTATCGTAGCGAATAGCTAAAACATTCATTCCAAATGTCGTTTCAAAAATTTTCCTGTGTATGATCGCTCATTCTTAATCAAATCCTCAGGAACTCCTTCAAATACCAATCCTCCTCCTTTATCTCCCCCTTCGGGTCCGATATCGATCACCCAGTCGGCACATTTTATAATGTCCATATTGTGTTCGATCACGATGATGGTATGGCCTTGCTCCAACAGTGCATCAAATGATTTTAATAGTTTTTTGATATCGTGAAAATGCAGACCAGTCGTCGGTTCGTCAAAAATAAATAGGGTCTTATGGATGCTATTGCCTTTCATTAAAA
The DNA here is from genome assembly GCA_903859135.1 of uncultured bacterium. Taxonomy (GTDB): domain Bacteria; phylum Bacteroidota; class Bacteroidia; order Sphingobacteriales; family Sphingobacteriaceae; genus Daejeonella. The sequence continues at coordinate 5,909 of CAIOLR010000082.1, forward strand.
AGGATGCTAATTTGATGCGCTGCGCTTCGCCACCCGACAAGGTATTGGATGCTTGCCCTAAATGAACATAACCCAAACCAACATCTGCCAAAGGTTTAATTTTAGTAATAATCTTAGGTTCTTGACCAAAGAATAGCATGGCTTCATCCACGGTCATATCTAAAACTTCGTAGACGTTCTTCTCTTTATAGGTGATATCGAGCACATGTTGCTTAAAACGCTTCCCATCACATGCCTCGCAGGGGAGATAGATATCAGCCATAAACTGCATCTCGATCTTGACCACACCTTCTCCCTGACAAACATCACATCGTCCCCCCTCCACGTTGGTTGAAAATGCCGCAGGCTTTAGTCCTATTGCCTTTGCCGAACCTTGAGAAGCAAACAAGTGCCTAATTTCATCCCAAGCACCTACATACGTGACCGGATTAGAACGTGATGATCGACCGATAGGGTTTTGATCAACCATTTCAACTTGCCTGATTTTATCGATATCTCCACCAATAGAATCATAGGCTCCCGTTTGTTCGCCCGAATAATTCCCAATCGCCTTTTGCATGGCTGGATAAAGAATTCGTTTGACTAGCGAGGTTTTACCAGATCCCGAAACTCCAGAAACCACTGTAAAAACATGCAGCGGAAATTTGACGTCTATATTTTTTAAATTATTCTCTATAGCCCCTTTGATCTCGATAAAATCACTCCATTTGCGACGACGGCTGGGTATTTCGATTCGTTCGTGGCCACTTAAATATCGACCAGTTAGACTCTTTTTGTCTTTCAGTATCTGATCGAATGTCCCCGAAAATACGAGGTGTCCTCCATGCGTTCCTGCCTCTGGACCAATATCGATCAAATGATCGGCCGCTTGCATGATTTCTTCTTCGTGTTCCACAATGAGCACACTATTGCCCACATCCCGCAAGGATTTTAATACCTCGATCAGTCGGTGCGTATCTTTGGGATGCAAGCCAATGCTGGGCTCATCTAATACATAAATAGACCCAACCAACGAGCTACCCAAAGAAGTTGCCAAATTAATGCGTTGCGATTCCCCTCCCGAAAGTGTATTTGATAAGCGATTTAAGGTGAGGTAACTTAATCCAACATCATTTAGAAATCGGATTCTATTCGTGATTTCTAGCAACAAACGCTTACTGATTTTTTGCTGTACTGCTGACAACTCTAAGTTTTGAAAAAAGCTCGAAGCTTTGTCCAAAGGCATCAATACGATATCACTAATTGACTTATCAGCCACTTTTACATAAGATGCATCCTGACGAAGGCGACTTCCATGGCACGCTGGACAAATCGTTTTTCCTCGATATCTGGATAGCATCACGCGATACTGGATTTTATACACTTGCTGTTCCAGTTCATCAAAAAAAGCGTTCAGCCCCCGAAAGTGTTTATTGCCGGTCCACAGTAAGGTTTTCTGTTCCGCATTTAGTTGGTTGTATGGCCGATGAATGGGAAAATCAAATTTCGACGAAGCCTGTACAAGCTTATCTAACCATTCCTTCATCTTTTCGCCACGCCATGGAGCGAGAGCCCCATCGTACACTGATTTGCTTTTATCGGGGATAACCAAATCAGGATCAATACCCATCACCTTCCCAAAGCCCTCACATGTTCTACACGCACCATACGAATTATTGAAGCTGAAAAAATTAGGATTAGGTTCCTCAAACCGAATCCCATCCAACTCAAATCGATCGCAAAAGGAGTGATGAATGCCATTTACCACCACCACACAATCACCTTTACCTTCAAAAAATGCAGTTTGAGTAGAATCGGCCATTCGACTTAATGTCTCCTCATCCGAAGCAACCACCATTCGATCGATGACTATTTTTATTTGATTTTGCTCATCAACCTTCTTCTTGTCAATGGATGTATCTTCCAAGATATCCTCAATTTTATGAAGCTGTTCATCCATCCACACCCGAGAAAATCCCTTCTGTAACAAAATAGCCAATTCCTCTTTTAATGAACGATTATTATGTGGATGTAATGGGCACAGTATCATCACAACGGTATTAATAGGTAGCCTTGACATAAAATCAACTACATCGGCAACCGTATTTTTTTTCACCTCGTGACCAGAAATGGGAGAAATGGTTTTCCCGATTCGGGAAAAGAGCAGCTTCAAATAGTCGTATATCTCGGTAGAAGTTCCAACTGTAGACCGAGGGTTACTCGTAATGACCTTTTGTTCAATGGCAATTGCTGGTGCAATACCTTTGATGTAATCTACATCGGGCTTATTCATACGCCCCATAAATTGCCTCGCGTAGGCCGAAAGACTTTCCACATAACGGCGTTGCCCCTCTGCATAAAGCGTATCAAAAGCCAAGGATGATTTACCCGAGCCAGACACCCCTGTGATGACAACCAATTTATTTTTAGGTATTTCTACATCTATATTCTTCAGATTATGAACTCTAGCACCTTTGATGATGATATATTTTCGGTAATCTCTTACTACTTCTTTACCCATGAAATGAATGGCTGTATATACGATTTAACAAATTTAGGGTGATTCACAATTAAATCTGAGATAATTTGAAATTATTCTTTGATCTTGTCAGTAATAATTGTTTCATTTGGGAATAAGTAAGAAATATTATTAACCAAAACAAAAAGTAGGACTACTATCGATTAAAGCTCTACTTGCAAAATATATTTTCTTTACTAACCCATCAGACAAAACTTTCAAGTATGAGTTCGACCACCCTCCAGTCAAAGAGCGATCAGGATTTAGTTTCTGATTATGTAAATGGAAATGAAGCCTGTTTAACGGAGTTAATACGACGAAACAAGGCTAAAATATTCACTGCCATTCAACTTTTAGTTAAAGACTCTTATCTAGCTGAAGATATTTTCCAAGAAACCTTCATCAAAGTGATCAACACCCTAAAGGCAGGCAAATATAGGGAGGAGGGCCGGTTTTTATATTGGGTTATGCGTATCGCACACAACTTGATTATCGATCATTTCCGAAAAGAACAAAGGACACCTTTAGTAACTACTACAGATGGTTTTGATATTTTTGACGTACTTCAATTTTACGATGAGAGTGTAGAAGATCAGTTGATACGCGACCAATCAAAGAAAGATTTAAGAGCGATGATCTACCACTTACCTTCCGAACAAAAGGAAGTGCTCATCATGAGATATTATGGTAATCTTAGCTTTAAGGAAATTGCAGATGTGACAGGGGTGAGTATTAATACTGCTTTAGGAAGGATGCGCTATGCCCTTAACAGTATCCGCAAGATGCTATCTTCCAAAACAAATACGCTCAGAAGTTTAGCCTAAAAAAACCTCAATACCAGAATAATTTTTCAGGTTAGTAAAATATTATGAGAATAGATCGCGTTATTTGTAATAAAAAACGTGCTTATGACAGACATTTACTCAGCCAGCCCCAATTTTTTATCTGACGATAAAACAAAAAAAGAGAGTTCTGTAAAACCAGAATTATCCAAAGAGGATCAACTTTTCTTTGATTCGCTCAAAAGAGTCTTACATGGCATTGAGAAAGAACCTTCTCGAGAGACTATTTTGAATATTTTGAAACATTCAAAGAGTTCGTAAGTCGGTTAGGAGCTATTATCTAAATCAGTATTTACAGGGTATCTTTTACGAATAAAAATCCACCAATCGTAAAATCCTGTAAATCCTGATTTACCTTTGCAGGATGCTCAAAAAAGATCGCTACAAAGCCTTTGTTGATTATTTCTCTGCCAATCAACCAGAGGCTGAGACAGAATTGCACTACAGCAATCCATACGAACTGTTAGTGGCTGTTATTTTATCTGCCCAATGCACAGACAAACGTATCAATCAAGTGACACCTGCCCTTTTTGAGCGTTTTCCAGATCCTCAAAGTTTAGCCGCGAGTACGGTGGACGAAGTCTTTCAATATATCCGAAGTGTTAGCTACCCCAACAATAAGGCCAAACACCTGGTTGGGATGGCACAAACATTGGTAAATAGCTTTGGTTCTGAAGTGCCCTCCAATATCGAAGATTTACAAAAAATGCCCGGCGTTGGACGTAAAACTGCCAATGTCATTGTATCTGTGATCCATCATGCCCCAGCAATGGCTGTGGACACCCATGTTTTTAGGGTGGCCAACCGAATAGGATTGACATCAAATGCTAAAACCCCGCTAAGTGTCGAAAAACAACTGGTTAAAAACTTACCCAAAGACAAAATTCATATCGCACATCATTGGCTCATTTTGCATGGACGGTATATTTGTATTGCCAGAAAACCGAAGTGTGTAATTTGCCCGCTGACAGGGTTTTGTAAATACTATGAACAGCATCCAATGGGTATGTGATACGATTTCTCTTCCTATCAAGAAGCTTTATTAAAAATAGTTCGAACAATTAATGTAAATACATAAGTAATTACTTAAATTTGTGTCATGAGCCATTACCAGACACACATTATACAAGTGGGCAACTCTAAAGGTATCCGGATACCGAAGGAGCTTCTCAGCGCTATAGGAACCGACAAAGTGGAGTTAGAATGTACCACAGAAGGTATTTTGATAAGGCCTTTGTCTACCCATCCTGTACCACGTAAGAAATGGGCCGAAATTTTATCTAAAATGGTTATTGCTAAAAAAGAAGATGATTTACAAGACTGGGATATCACCTTACATGACGGCCTTGAAGACGCTTAAGAAATGGGATATGGTGTTGGTAGATTTAAATCCCACCATAGGCAGCGAAATCAACAAGACAAGGCCCTGTCTTATCGTTTCTCCGGAAGCCGTAAATATTTACATGAATACCGTAGTGATAATCCCATTAACGTCTAAACCCAAAGGGTATCCATTCCGAATAAGTACCTTACACAAAGGCATTGATGGTGAACTGTGTGTGGATCATATCAAAAGTATAGACAAAACACGTATCCTAAAAACAGATGGTTCTTTAAAAAAATCGTTGAGACAATCTGTTAACAGGTTGATTGCCGAATTTTTTAGCGAATAGATTAGGCCATCGGCCCTACTATTTCTGGCTAGACGTGACTTTCGCAACACGCATCATCATTTTATAGATTTAAACTTTCTGGATTACGGGTATTGTTCCAAAAAAGCAACAAGGTGACTTTGTGATCATCAACACGATAATAGACAGATATTAATTTCATCATCACAGCCTTTCTAACATTTTTATCATGATCAGTAGCAGGATAGATATAAGGATGTTTTGTTATTATAGCTATTATTCCATGCGTTTCACTTTCAAAATTTAAATATTCTCTTTCAGTCCAATTTTCATTTAGATAACTGATGTTACGCAGCCCCTATTTTTCATATTTATATGATAGACTATTTTTGCAA
>CAIOLR010000083.1 GCA_903859135.1 uncultured bacterium
ATAAGATTCACTCATGAATTTAGTGCTAAATAATCTGAAGCAGATTTGACAATTAATACGAGGTTACGGTTACATAACTCGTTCAATAAGTTATAGTACACGTTGTTTAGATACTACTACAACAAAAAATCCCCCGTTTTTCAGGGGATGATCAAAATAATGGTAACCCAAAAACAAACTCATTGATTTGAATTTGATCTTGCTTGATCTATTATGCTAGCTTGGGATTATTAAAAGTATCAATCCACACTCATTAATAATTCATCATAAAATTCTCTTTGTTCAGCCCGTCTGCTATATACTGCCAGTTTATATAGATTATTTCCGTCAATATTTTTCTAAGACTTTCAACGTCATTAGGCTTTTTGATGTAAACATTTGCTCCTAATACAAATGTTTGTTCAATGGTTGAAGGGATCGAAAATGATGAATAAATGGCTATCGTAATATCTTTTAAACGTGGGTCATTTTTAATTTCCTTTAAACAATCAATACCTGACTTTTGGGGCATGTTTAGATCAAGAAATAGGATATGAGGGATTTCTTCTGTGTTTTGTAGATATTTCATTAGGGATAAACCATCTTCACAAATGTGCAGCATGTGGTTCATCTTGACCTCATCAAATACATTTGTGAAGAGCATACGGTCATCCTGATCATCTTCAGCTAATAGGATGTGTAAGGTATCGGGATACATGGCAATACGTTTAATTAATGGATACGGCTTGATGTTTCCTTTTGCGATGCGCGAGTTTTTGGAAAATAGAAGGCGTAAGCCCTGTGACTTTTTTAAATTGATTAGATAGGTGCGCAACGCTGCTATAGTGCAATTTGAAAGATATTTCTGTTAACGATAGATGATCTATCATAAGCAATTGCTTAACGAGTTCAATTTTATGGATTATTATAAAGTTTTCAATGGAGATGTAGCACACTTCAGTAAAAATGTGTGAAATCGTTCTGAAATTTTCCTGAAGCTCTGCAGATAAAAAAGCGGAAATTTTCATCACGGGTAGATCATCATTGGTGAGCATCGCGGAAATAAGCAATTTTACTTTTTGCACAAGTATCACTTTCTTATTATCTATAATCTCGATACCGTATCTGTAAAGTGCATCATGCAACTTTATATATTGAGAAATAGGAATAGGCTTGGGAAAATAGACATTCCCCCTATCTATTAGTTTATATTCAAACCCCAATTTGTCGAGCTGTTCCTGCAGAATCACACGGCATGCCTTATCAATGTTATGCTTTAAATATAGATTCATATTTAGGTGTCGAGTTTCACAGCGTTGTTAAGCAAAATTTGTGTTAGTGGCTTGTTCTCAAATGTAGGATTCTAGTTTTAAATAAATTCGGTATTTGATTATTAAAAATATCAGCCAACATGCCGATACATACTTGTAATTTTATGGCATTAAAAAAACCAAAAACACTTTATGGCTACAAAAAAAACCCCCGATAACAACCCCGATAACAAACCCGATCATCACTCAACTATAGATTTCCCCGTGGTGGGCATAGGCGCTTCAGCTGGAGGCCTTGACGCCTACAAACTGTTCCTGAAAAATATCCCTGAGAAATCTGGCATGGCATATGTATTGGTACAACATCTTGCTCCTGGCCACGCAAGTATTTTGCCAGAAATTTTGACACGAGAAACCCAACTACCCGTTTATGAAATTACTGACAATATTAACATAGAACCAGATAGTATTTACATTATCCCAGAAAATCAAACACTGACGGTTTTTGACGGAAAGCTAAAACTGACACCACGAGACAAAGCGACTAAGATCAATATGCCAATCGATATTTTTTTCGAATCGCTAGCGGAGGTATATGCTGGTTTTGCACGGGGGGTCATACTTAGTGGAACGGGGTTTGATGGCACGCTGGGTCTTAAGGCAATCAAGGAAGCTGGAGGTGTTACTTTTGTACAAGATCCTGATTCGGCAACATTTGAAGGTATGCCTCTTAGCGCCATACGTGCAGGCGCAGCAGATTTTGTTTTGGACGTCAAGCAGATTCCCGTCCAACTGCAACACATTGAAAGTGCTTATGAAAATAGCCATGCGTATGCCCAAGATGATTATTTAGCTGGTAAACATGATGATGACTTTTTTAAGCATATACTGCGGATTTTAAGGTTAAGGACGGGTAATGATTTTTCGCATTACAAACAGCCAACCATTCGTCGGCGAATAGCAAGAAGAATGGTTGTAACCCAAAAAGAGAACCCCTTGGATTATCTGAATTTTGTACGAAATGATAAAACTGAACAGGATGCTCTTTTCAATGATATACTCATACCAGTAAGTTATTTTTTTAGGGATACAAAAACCTTTGAACTGTTCTTCGAAACAGTTTTTCCTGCCATCTTAAAGAAAAAAAATAGCATTAAAGACACCCTACGCGTATGGGTTGCAGGTTGCTCTACAGGTGAAGAAGCTTATTCTATGGCCATCGGCCTTCATGAATTTCTGGCAGATAAAACCCCAGATATAAAAGTGCAATTGTTTGCAACTGATATTTTAGAAAATGTGATAGCAAAAGCTAGGGCAGGTATCTATGGTCGTCAGGAGATACAAAATGTATCTGAAACGAGGCTGAAAAATTATTTTACCAAAATTGAAGGCGCATATCATATTAACAAAGAAATAAGAGAGGTGTGTGTATTTGCCGTACACAGCTTTATTAAAGATCCGCCTTTTGCAAAAATGGATATTATATCTTGTCGTAACGTACTTATTTATCTGGATCCTTTCCTTCAAAAAAAAGCACTTAATGCATTTCATTACGGTTTAAAGTCTCATGGCTTTCTTTTCCTGGGAAAATCTGAAACGACAAACCAGGTTGTTAACCTCTTTGAACCGATCCTTGAAAACCATAAGATATTTGCACGCAAGAATACGGTAGATACGTTTCTGCCCATGCCTCCTGATCGTTTTGATCCACCCGCTAATAAAGAACAACAAATAGAACAGTTTAATAAGAGCCTGTTTAAAAATGAGAGAGGAATAATGCTATAGGCCTGAGAAACCGATTGGAACGAGTTTTTTTGTTGTGACAAAACTTCAAAAAAATGTAT
>CAIOLR010000084.1 GCA_903859135.1 uncultured bacterium
CCACTGGGATTCTGATAAATCGGTTGGATACATTTTTTTGAAGTTTCGTCACAACAAAAAAGACTATTTCCAATCGCTTTTCAGGCCTATAATATTATTCCTTTTTCATTTTTAAACAGGCTCTTAATCACCACTTTTTTACCACTAACGGGTCTTTTTCTATGTTTTAAGTGATGTGGTGTACATCTGAATAAAGTTCCTCCATTTTCTTTATCAGCCCGAATTAACTGGTAGATACTTTCATGACTGACCATGGGAATATTTTCTTTATCTGCTTTTCCTTTGATCTGTTTAGGAGAATAATCTTCTTCTCTGAGTTCTCGGATGATTTTTGCTTTCATCGAATCTGTGAGCTTTCTAGAGGCCGTTTAAGGTGTTCTTTGCTCTTGAGCATACTGAGCAGTATAACGATCTCTAGGGCGTTGATTTCGCTTTGATTTCTCTACTAATAATCGATTTGTCTTTACCGATCAGACTTGCTGTCTCTTTTTGTTTGGTGCTTACTGCCAGCCATGCTTGAATTTGATACCTTTGTTCTAGGGTTAAGTGTGATTTTTTCATTGCAAAACAAAAGTCTAATTTCTCCCTTAAAGAGGCTGTTTGGTTTACCCCAAAAAGCCTCTTTAATTTATACATTTGTTGCATTTACTAATTGAACATAAGGTCCCATTCGGCTTGAACCCCCAGATCCTGGTAATAATCACAAATTTGTGATATTGCATAATAAATGCTATATGGACAGGATTTTAAGTAAAGGGGATCAGTCTTTATTTTCCATTTTTGTACCAACTTCGTTGGTCTCGCTGGTTCCTTTTGGTTGAAATCATAAGGTTTGTTCTCTTTGAAGAAACCATAAGATTTGTACTCCCCTGTTAGAAGATTTAAGCTCGCTTCATAGGGAGGGTCAGCATACGGAAGAGGATCCCTATGAGGGAGGGGTACTTTATCCATATCATATCCAATAAGCTGGAAGTCAGCGGCATTCTTATCCCAGCGAAATTTTAAGTGAGAATGGAACTCGAAAGAGTCTAGCACTATATTTACATCAATTACATTTTTTTTGGATAGACTTAGGAGGGGGGGTGATAGGACGACGATAACGAGGGGCTAAGAATCGTAATCTTACCTTCATCTAGTGCAGCCATCATGAAGTAAAAGTCTTCTGATTCAGCACTTTTCTTCAGGATGCAAAACAGGTCTGTTTTACCATCTTCATCAAAATCAGCTTTGACACTTTGGAGCAACTCGTATCCACTAGGTGTTATGGACGATTGTGCATGCATACTAATGCACAATATGGCAAGAATAGATGATAATAGCCAAGTTTTCATTAGATTAATATAATAAATGTTTTACATAAAATAGATTAAGCCAGAGTCACTTCAATTAATTCGGTGTAAAATTCTTTTAGTGTCATGCCAGTAGCTCTTACTTGCTGTGGGATGAAACTAGTCTCAGTCTGTCCGGGTACAGTATTAATCTCTATAAAATAAAAATTATCACTTTTTTCCTCTAGAATGAAGTCTATACGTGTCATCCCATTGCAATTTAGTTTTTGATACACAGCTGCTGCAACCTGTTCCACTTGACGTAGCTCTTTAACACTCATCCTTCCTGGGGTAATCTCTTCGGTGACACCAGGGGTGTACTTAGCCTCAAAGTCAAAAAACTCTTTGCTTGGTATCACTTCTGTTGTGGGTAGCACTTTGATTCCATTTTTGCTTTTGTAGACACCAATCGTAAATTCTCGACCCTGGATAAATTCTTCCACTAATACTTGTGTATCTTTTTGCAAAGCCTTCTCTAAGGCAGTTGGTAGCTCTTCTACTGTTTTAACTTTACTCATTCCGATACTGCTCCCACCATTATTGGGTTTAACGAAATAGGGTAGCTTTAGCGTTGTGTTTATGAAGTCAATATTGGCTTTCGTGTTATCAAACAGTTGTTTTGAGCGAGCGATATGTAAATTGGGGATATCCGAAACAATGGCCTTGGTATATCCTTTGTTCATGGTTATTGCAGAAGTTAATGCGTCGCAAGTCGTGTATGGAATCTGAAGCATATCAAAATAGCCTTGTAGCTTGCCGTCTTCACCAGGAGAGCCATGCAGTGCAATGAACACTACATCAAAACGAATAATTTCCTCCTTGAGAGTCAGGGTAAAGTGATTGCGATCAATTTCATTTTTAAAGCCATTCGCATCCTCATAATACCAGCTAGTTCTGGTAATAATAATTTTATATACGTCGAATTTTTCAGTATCTAGATTTTTCTCGATCACGTTGGCACTTTTCAACGAAATAACGGCCTCTCCAGTAAAACCTCCGGTGACTAGGGCAATGGTAGTTTTCATACGTATTATTTATTTGGTAGTGTATCTAAATGTATGATGGATCATTTTTTGATAAAATTTGACTACAAAGACTGAAAAACAAACTGCTTTTAAAGCATTTAAAAGCAGTTTATGAAAATCTAAATTCATGCTTTTTTATCCCTAAAAAGGGGCATCATACATTTAGATACACTACCATTTATTTTTATATGATTGCTCATGAAGCGATTCATGAGCAGAATTTTTCGTGGTTTTTTCTTGTTTCTTGAGGGCACTCAAGAGTCACTTCGCTAAAGTTTTCACGATCGTTTGTTTTTCAGGGTGTTCAAGAGACCGCTTTGTTAAGTTATTCATGCCCGCATGAATGAAGTACCAAAGATAATTCTAAAATTAGAATAGGATGCTAGTGGGTAGAATTATTGCTTTCCAAAATCCTAAATTTTGAATTAAGTTTGAGGGATCAATAAAAGCACCATCAAACAAGTTTTAAATGAGCTACGACTCGGTAAACCAATGAATAAATTTATCGCATATCTACGTACTAAATCCTTTCGTGACAACCTACTTATTGCTGGTTTAGTGCTTATTGTTTCTCTTCTGATTTTATTTTATAGTTTGAGGGTATATACGCGTCATGGAGAGGGCTTGTTGGTCCCTAAACTGGGTGGGATGTCTGTTGAGAATGCGATTCAAATACTAGAATCCCAAGGATTGCAGTATCAAATAGATACGGTTTATGTGGCAGATAAAGCACCAGGGTTGGTAATCGAACAAGATCCAGATCCGAATATAAATGTTAAAGCAGGTCGAACCATTTATTTGACTGTTGTTACTCGTCAGGCTCCCAATGGCGCTTTTCCGGATATTAATGGTAAGACTTTTTTAGAGGCACAGGCTACATTGATTAGCTACGGATTTAAAGTTGGCGATACGACATACACTTCAGGAGTGGCGCGAGATATGGTTTTAAAGGCGTCTTGGGGGGGGCAGGTAATGGATAGAGGTCAACTTGTCCATAAAGGATCGCGCATTGATTTAGTTTTGGGGGATGGCAAAGGTGCAAGTGAGGTAGATATTCCTAATCTAGTTGGTTTAAATCTGAATGAAGCTCGCTTATCTTTATTGGGCTCATCTTTGGTATTGGGTAATGTCGCATTTGAATCGACGGACTCATTAAATGCAAAAGTAATTGAACAGCTTCCAGCACCTAGCGATACACTTAACAAAGTAAGTATTGGTACGAGGATCGACATCATCTTATCAAAATAGACCGAATAAAACAGTTCATTAAATGAATAATAAGAACAAAACTAAATACATCATTGCCCTCGTAAGCATTTTGTTGCTTACTATGCTTGTTGTAACAGTTAAATACTATTACCAACATTTTGGCTCAAATATTACAGGTAAGCAGGCGTATTTGTACATACACACAGGGTCTAATTACAGTGATGTGGTAAAAACGCTTGAAAAAGACGGTGTTTTAGAAGATATTGCCTCCTTTAAACAACTTGCAGAGAAAATGAATTACCCAGAACATGTAAAAGCTGGGAAATATCGGCTTAAACGGGGAATGAGTAATCATCGGTTTATCAACATGCTCAAGGCTGGGAATCAGGAGCCCGTTAAACTTTCCTACCAGAATATTCGATTGAAAGAAGACTTTGTCGGGATAGTTTCCCAAAAAATAGAAGCTGATTCCTTATCGCTCATACAACTCCTAGATTCTGCTGTTTTCGTTGAAAAATATGGTTTTAATAGGTGTAATGTGTACGCTATGTTTATTCCGAATTCATATCAGTTATACTGGAATACCTCAGCAGAGAAATTTTTTGTACGGATGTACGATGAGTATCAAAAATTTTGGACGAAAGAGCGGAAAGCTAAAGCACAAATGATTGATTTGAGGCCTATTCAAGTGAGCATTTTAGCGTCTATTGTCGATGGAGAAGCCTTGCATGAAAAAGAAATGCCCATGATAGCAGGTTTGTATATGAATAGGTATAATAGCGGAACTCCTTTAGAAGCCGATCCTACCGTGATTTTTGCAACGAATGATTTTACCATTCGTCGTGTGTTAAATAAGCATTTACGGATAGAATCTCCATACAATACCTACCTGCATACGGGGTTGCCTCCTGGTCCGATTAATATGCCAAGTATGAAGGCTATTGATGCCGTTTTAAACTATACCAAGCACAATTATGTTTACATGTGTGCAAAGGATGATTTTTCTGGCTATCATAATTTTGCCTCTACATTGGCAGCGCATCAAGCAAATGCACATAAATTTCAGGAAGCTTTAAATGAGCGTAATATTAGAAAATAGTACGGAGTAACTAGCGCCTAGTAATTAGAACCAAATTTGTTTTAATTCAATCAACGGGCATTATATCCTCAATAATTGAGACTAAATATTGACAGTCTGTTTTAAGAAATAAATAATCCAACTACTGAGTACTAATTACTAAATACTACTAAATCATGTTTGTCTACTCTACCAAAATTCGTGTTCGCTATGCCGAAACAGATCAAATGGGATACATGTATTACGGCAACTACGCCCAATTTTATGAAGTTGGACGTGTGGAAATGCTGCGAAGTTTAGGCATGACCTATAAATCAATGGAGGAGTCAGGAATCATTCTACCAGTGGCCGAACTGCGGTGCAAATACATTAAACCCGCACGTTATGATGAGGAAATTGATGTAAGAGTGATGTTGGCTGTGATGCCCTCTACACGTATGCATTTTAGCTATGAACTCTATAACGAAAGTAATACATTAATTAATGTTGGTGAAACAACTTTAGCCTTTATTGATATCAAGAAAAATAGACCCTGTTTGCCTCCAAAAGATTTTGTAGACAAAATTAAAAGCTACTTCGAACAAAAATAATGATGAATTGGCTACACGAACTTCTGTTAAGATATAAGCCTTATTATTTATTTATTGAATGGACAAAAGGATTGATTGTGCCTGTATTTGGCTATGTGTCTTTGTATATCGTTGGAAGTTTTTTTTTAAAAGAGATCAACAAGGGATCATTGGCTAATAAGGCTTCTTCTTTGGCCTATAGCTTTATGCTAGCTATTTTCCCTGCCATTATATTTTTATTTGCACTAATCCCTTATATTCCAATAGCAAACTTTCAGCAACAATTATTAGAGCTTATTCATCTGGTATTACCTCAAAATGCATATATGGCTGTTGAGGCCACGTTGAATGATATTGTTAAGAATCAGAATAGTAAACTGCTGTCTTTTGGTTTTGTATTTGCATTGATATTTGCGACCAATGGTGTTCATAACCTGATGGATGCTTTCAATAAATCTTCATTAATTATAGAGACAAGAACTTGGTTGAAGCAGCGTTTTGTTGCGCTGGTTTTAACTATACTAACCGCATTGGCACTTATTTCTGGCTTGGTTATCATTACATTAGGTGAATATTTTTTTGGTTTTTTAAAGAGTGAACTCCTTTTTGAGGATTCTTTTTGGCTATATGTGATTGCACTTGCCCGCTGGATTATATTGGTAGCCATTTATTTTACCACCACCTCTATTTTGTACCGTTATGGGCCAGCAACCACAGAAAAATGGCATTTTTTTAGTGCAGGGTCATGTATGGCAACCGTGCTAGCTATTTTTACTTTTTGGGGATTTGCATTTTATATCAATCACTTTAGTACCTACAACAAGCTTTACGGTTCGATAGGTACATTGATTGTGATTATGGTATGGCTGTATTTAAATTCGTTTATCTTGTTGTTAGGGTTTGAGTTTAATGCAAGTATTGATCTTTCTAAACGAAGTATTAAAATGCCTTGTTTTCCGGTAAATACGTTTAGGAGTCCTCTATCAGAAAAATTTCCGACAGAAAGTGACCTTCTAGAATAATTTCTTGCTCATTATCTGTGTGTTAGATCTGTAGTTTGTAAAAAAGTAAAGATCTATTTGCAGAATCAATCAGAGTTTGTACTTTTGCGGCGGAGAGTTGGCAGAGTGGTCGATTGCGGCGGTCTTGAAAACCGTTGACTGTCAAAGGTCCGGGGGTTCGAATCCCTC
>CAIOLR010000085.1 GCA_903859135.1 uncultured bacterium
CACAACAAAAAAGACTATTTCCAATCGCTTTTCAGGCCTATAATATTATTCCTTTTTCATTTTTAAACAGGCTCTTAGATGTCTAGGTAATTCATTAACTGATCATATCTATCCATCGCCCCTTCATTTGATTTAGTATCATTAAATACTCCTTTTACAATATAATTATGTCTAACAAAGGCAGCTACAATGGTCGATACCTCTACACGATTCAACTTCAAGGTGATTTCCAGTTTGGTTGAATCAGGAAAAGACTCCACATACGAACTAAGAATTTGCACATTGTCAGACTCTATAATCTGGGCAATGTGTGTCATCGAATTGTCTCGGTTATTGATCTCCAAAACAACAATTGCACCGGGCTGTTTTACCGATGCAATGGTTACTACATACTTCATCATGGTATTGATAGAAATCACGCCCAAATAATTGTTATTTCTATCAATAACGGGGATAATACTAAAATTTTGTTCATAAAATAGACGAATAACATCATAAATATGCTGCCACTCGTGTACAAATGGGTTATGCGCTGAAAGACTTAAACTGCCCACTGGCAAAGTATGATCTGCAACCTCGATGAGATCATCACTCGTAATTAAACCTAAAAATTGCTGATTGTTCACAATGGGTAAATGATTCACACGAAACTCCGCCATCCTATCCAAAACCGTCTGAATGGTGTCGGATGTCCTCAAAGGAGGAATACTGTGGGTTACCAGTTTACGTGCTATCATACCATTGGATTAAATTTTATCTAAGAATTTTTTCAAATAATTATTAAATTCAATGGGACGCTCCATCATGGGGGCATGCCCACAATAATCTACCCAATTTAATTCAGAATTTGATAAAAGTGTATTAAATTCAACAGCAACCTCAGGTGGCGTTACTCGGTCATCTTTGCCCCATATGAGGCTAACGGGTATCTTAATTTTATGCAAATCTTTAGACATGTTGTGCCGAATGGCTGACTTGGCCATGGCCAAAATCCGTATTACTCGAAATCGATCATTGACGATCGCAAATATGTCATCAACGAGTTCTTTGGTTGCGATTGTGGGATCGTAAAATGTGAACTCTACTTTTTCTCTGATGAAATCGTAGCTCTCTCGCTTTGGAAATGATCCTCCAAAAGAATTTTCATATAAACCTGAGCTCCCTGACAAAACCAATGCCTTCACATGCTCGGGATGATTAATGGTATAAATTAAGGCCACATGTCCTCCCAGAGAATTGCCAAGCAATACGACATTTTGCAGATTTTTGTGCTGAACAAATCGGTGTACAAACTTCGCCAAACCCTTCACCCCCGTACTTAAAATAGGAAGATCGTAAAGGGGCAACACCGGAATAATAACGCGATATCGCCCTCTAAATTCTTTCACCACTTCAGACCAATTGCTCAACGCGCCCATCAATCCATGTAGTAATAACAAGACTTCGCCCTCGCCTTCTTCGATATATTTAAATTCTTTTTCCTCTTTAATTGCGAACTCCATAGAACGAATAAAATACATGTATTTTGTATTCTGCTAAGATACAAGATAAATAAGTATTGCGTATTGAGATATGTATGTTGAAGTTTTTTTTACCCCAAAAAGATCTTCAACATGTAGCATTGACAATCTCAATACGTAATCCAAGGGTGTATAACAAATCTGCACTTTTTTTGAAGTCTCAACCCGCCTCACCAAAAGAGATAAGTTTCCAAGATGCCGACTTATCATACCCCCCAATCTAATATTAACGACTATAATTAGGTGCTTCTTTCGTAATTGCAATACCATGTGGATGGCTCTCACGCATTCCCGATGCTGTAATTTTAACAAAACGGGCTCTTTGAAGATCTTCAATAGTAGCTGCACCACAGTAACCCATACCGGCTCTCAGTCCTCCTACCAACTGATACATCACCTCAGCCACAGATCCTTTAAATGGAACACGACCCACAATCCCCTCGGGAACTAATTTCTTGATATCATCTTCCACATCCTGAAAATAACGATCCTTAGATCCCTGCTCCATGGCTTCGATAGAGCCCATTCCTCGATAGGATTTAAATTTACGGCCTTCATAAATAATGGTCTCTCCTGGCGACTCTTCTACACCGGCAAATAAAGAGCCTGTCATTACCGAACTAGCACCCGCTGCAATGGCCTTTACAATATCCCCTGTTTGTTTGATACCCCCATCTGCAATCACTGGCACACCGCGTTCTTTCAAGGCTTCAGCACATGTATACACGGCATATAATTGTGGAACACCAACACCCGCTATAATCCGAGTGGTACAAATGGAACCTGGACCAATTCCTACTTTTACGGCATCGGCACCTGCATCAGCCAAAGCAATAGCAGCCTCAGCCGTAGCTATATTACCGACAATTACTTGTAGGTCGGGGTATTTGTTTTTAACCTCTTTTAGTTTAGCAATAACACCTTTAGAGTGCCCATGTGCCGTATCAATCGTGATCACATCTACGTCTGCCTTCACCAAGGCTTCTATCCGCTGCATGGTATCGGCAGTAACCCCAACAGCGGCACCCACACATAAGCGGCCGTGTTGATCTTTACAGGCTTTCGGATAGTTTTTAAATTTCTGAATGTCTTTAAAGGTAATCAAGCCCCGCAAATGCCCTTTCTGATCAACAACAGGTAGTTTTTCAATTTTATAATCTTGTAAAATTTCTTCTGCTTGCAATAATGTCGTGCCCTCTGGTGCAGTGATCAGACTTTCTTTTGTCATCACATCCCGCACAGGGCGCTTCATATCTTTTTGAAATCTCAAATCCCGATTGGTGATAATACCCACTAGCTTAGCACTCGCATCAATAATAGGAATGCCCCCTATTTTGAAATCTCGCATAATGGCAAAAGCATCTGCCACCACCGCACTTTCGTGCAAGGTTATTGGATCCTGAATCATGCCACTTTCAGAACGTTTTACTTTACGGACTTCTTCGGCCTGTTGTGTGATACTCATATTTTTATGAAGCATGCCGATTCCTCCAGCTTGAGCAATCGCAATAGCCAAACCTGACTCAGTAACGGTGTCCATGGCTGCAGATACAATGGGCACATTGAGACGGATTTTCTTCGTGAAATACGAGCTAGTGTCTACATCACGTGGTAATACATCAGAATAAGCTGGTATTAAAAGTACGTCGTCATAGGTTAAACCTTCTGAGACAAATTTGTGTGGATCGAGTTGCATAGCAAATAATTGAGATTCATATTTGCTGGGTAAAGGTATAAATTATTTTCTATTCAACTCGATCCACACAAATTTGTCTCAGAAGGTTTTACCTATGACGTCGTACTTTTAATACCAGCTTATTCTGATGTATTAC
>CAIOLR010000086.1 GCA_903859135.1 uncultured bacterium
ATGTAATTTAACAATACAATCTCATGAAGTGCTAAGAAGCCACTTACTTCTTCCTTATCACTTCATACTAAAAAATGTGTTTTTGTGTACTTTTTTGGAATTGACTACCCCATGAAGTTATATCAAAAAAGCTTTCTAATCTAATTTCATGACGGGCGTCTGCTTCGCGTTTGTTGAAAATTTGAGTCCTTTCGAATAAGGCCATCGTTTTTTCGCTAACATCAGCATCAAGTGCTTTGGGAGTGGTTTTGATATTGGATAAGCCACGAGATTTGGCTTCCTTTTCCCATTCATCACTGTATCCATTGCCCTCAAATCGGATATTTTTTGACTCTTTGATGCAGCGTTTTAGCACGGTTAAAATGGCAACATCTTTCTTCTCACCTTTTTTAATTAACTTATCAACATCTACCTTGAAGGTGTTTAATTGATCAGCAACAATTGTATTCAGGATGGTCATCGGAGCGGATGAGTTTGCAGAAGAACCTACCGCTCGGAATTCAAATTTGTTCCCCGTAAATGCAAAAGGCGAGGTTCGATTACGATCGGTATTATCCAATAAAATTTGAGGAATCTTTGGAATACCTAGCCATAGTGCATTATCCTCCTTCACTTTTTTACTGATGCGCGAGGTCTCAATTTCGTCCAACACTTCACTCAATTGACTTCCCAGAAAAATAGAGATAATAGCAGGGGGGGCTTCATTCGCACCTAAACGATGGTCATTACTTACGGATGTGATAGACGAACGCAACAAATCGGCGTGTTCGTAAACAGCCTTAATGGTATTCACAAAAAAGGTCAGGAACATCAAGTTGTTCTTGGGTGTTTTTCCTGGTGAAAGGAGGTTCTTCCCTGTATTGGTGATCATGCTCCAGTTGTTGTGCTTTCCCGAACCATTGATGCCAGCGTAAGGCTTTTCATGTAAAAGCACTTTGAAATGATGGCGTCTAGCTATTTTTTCCATCAAATCCATTAAAAGCTGGTTGTGGTCTATTGCCAGATTAATTTCTTCATAAATGGGCGCACACTCAAATTGAGATGGAGCCACTTCATTATGGCGTGTTTTTAATGGAATGCCCAATTTTAAGGCTTCAGTTTCAAAATCGACCATGAACGAATAAACACGTTCAGGGATGGTTCCAAAGTAATGATCATCCAATTGTTGACCCTTGGCTGACATGTGCCCGAAGAGAGTTCGTCCTGTTAGGTATAAGTCTGGACGAGCATTAAATAAAGCTAGGTCAACTAAAAAATATTCTTGTTCAATGCCTAGTGATGCATTTACCTTTTCTATCGATTTATCAAAATAATGACAAACATCTACTGCTGCTTTATCTAAGGCAGATAGGGCTTTTAGTAAAGGAGCTTTATAGTCGAGGGCTTCCCCTGTGTAAGAAACGAATACAGTAGGAATACAAAGTGTTTTGCCCGATTTACTTTCCATGATAAATGCAGGTGATGAAGGGTCCCAAGCGGTATATCCTCTGGCTTCAAATGTATTTCGAATACCTCCACTCGGGAAACTAGATGCATCGGGTTCTTGTTGAACCAATGCACTCCCAGAGAAACATTCCATCGCAGAGCCGTCGGGGCCTGGCTCAAAAAAAGAATCATGCTTTTCGGCAGTGGCACCAGTTAAAGGTTGGAACCAGTGGGTATAATGGGTTGCTCCCTTGCTCATTGCCCAAAATTTCATTGCCGAAGCAATTTGTTCTGAAACTTCGCGATTAAGGGGTTCAGCTAAGTCGATAGAGTTGATAATACTTTGATACGCTTCTTTGGACAAATAGTCCTTCATCTTTTTCTTGTCGAAGACATTTACTCCAAAAAAATCGGAAATTTTTGATGAAGGTGCTTTTATTTCATGAATAGATCGTGAAAATATTACGTTTAAGGCTTTGAATCTTAAGTTTGACATAGTTTTTGATGATTTTTTTTAACTAAAGTACTTTTTTTTGTGTTAAAATGTATTGTTAGTTTGTTATGCTCATTTTTATTTCCATTTTTTTATTTCATTTTTAATAAAAATGTTTATTTTTTTGCGCTTTTATCATTTTGCTATATTTTTATGTTTCAAAAAGTGTTGAAAAATTATAGGACCACTGATCGGCTCCAGTAGTTGTAGAAAGGCTAGAGGCAGTTTGGGTAAGTTTATTTACATCGTATAGCATACTCGTATCAAACTGGATATATTCTACTTTGTTATCATCATTCGAAAAGTGATTAGCTATGGTCACGGAGTCTCGTTGATTATTATACGACAAAACTAGGTTGTTTTTATCTCGCTGTAAAAGGAATTGATCAAGCTTCATTTGTCCCAAAATGAACTTGATCGTATCCGTATCACCACCACTGTCTTTAATAATATCGCGCCCATCACCTGCTGAGAATTGGTAGGTATCGCTACCTAGTCCGCCGTCAAGTAAATCCTTACCTCGTTTACCATCGATCAAGTCATCTCCACCCATGCCATACAATACATTGTTTTGTTGATCACCATGTAAGGCGTCATTATGATGGGTTCCAAGTAGTCCTTTTGCATGGTTTATAATATCTCTTACATAGGTTCTTTCGCCATTTTCTGAGATAGATACTTTATCAACATACCCCGCTTCTAAGTTGGCCATGATGCCTGCTCCATGGTTTGACGAATGCTCACGGTAGTCGAGCACATTTGGATCTGTGATCAGTAAGCGTGGCTTGGTGCTAGAAAAAATAGCACGGTTGGCTATTAGGTCGGTAATATGGTTCTCTTGTTTCGTTACTCCATCATTGGTAATGAGCTTTAAGTGATTATAATCAGATTTTTCCTTTCCCAATATCTTACGGATAGTTATAATGACGTTGTCGCTAGTATCGGTAATCACTAGATCATCATCGTTACAAAAGAATTTTAACTCATCGTGGTTGTCTACAGTAAGATCGATGGTGTCCGTTATTTTATCGATAGAAAAATTATCAATAATGATATTTTTGAAACTCGATCTGGCTTGTTTGTCGATTATATAGGTATCTGACTCAAGTTTTCCACTCATAGTGAGGCTTGTGATGCCCGCTAGTAGCAATGGATTTAGGGCATCCACACCACTGCTTCCTTGCATGAGCAGAGATGAACCAAAACGTTGCACGTTCATTTTGTAAGTGATTTGTTCAATAAAATTCCCATCTGATCCATATTGATAACGGTAAAGTAGTCCTTTGCTTGGGCTACTGAAATAAACATAGGTACCGTAATCATTGGTAATTGATTTTCCTATAAATTCTGGGTGATCATTTGTACTTAAGTCAGGTGTTGTTACTTTCCCGACACCAAAAACATACCAAGCAGGCTCACTGTTAGTATTACCTTGTAGTGAAATTGCTCCATGATGCGCCCACTTTTTAGCTAGTAAATCCATGGATGTGTTTAAGTTTGGATTTGCTAATTGCCATGTTGCATCAACACCAACTAAAATGACATCTCCAAATGTATCTAAACGCATGATGGCTCCATCTGTGGTAACAAGTCGTATGGTGGTGTCTGCTTCTAACGAAATGGATTTAAATTTTTCTGTTGGAAATAAATCAGCTGCGTCTTCAATAAATTCAGGATAGTCGAGTATATGATCGTCGCCAAATGCATCACTCAATTCATCCTCAGAGGTAATCGCTTGCTCGTATAGCTTCATCTGTGTGATATCAAAAAAGCGAGCATATCCCTCATAAATCCCTAAAAATTCGATCGTACTATTATTTTGTAAAGCTGGAGCAACCACCAATTGGCCATCGCAATACCAAGCGGGTAAAGCACTAACTTCATCTAGCCCTTTCATGCCAAGCACCATCAACGAACGACTATTGAGTTTGCTCAAATTGGCAATCCAATCTTTCCCTTGTTGGTTCAACCATTGTTCATTTACAGCAACTAAAGTGAGGTTACCACTGCTATCCACTTGATGAATGATTCCTTCGTTGGTAACAGCGAATAAATTACTTCCAACCATTTCGACATTCACAAAATGGCCGTTGATACGAGTAGCTATTGGTTTAGCTGGATCTGATATTGGGGGTTCGGCTCCTTCTTGACGATAGAGCGCATTTTCGATCGGATCTAAAAAGTAGAATATTTCGGATCCTTCTGTTTGCCGTATTGAGCCGATGAATTTAAGGCGAAGTGCCTTATCAGCTGACATGTCTGGCTTAATGAGCATTTTATCCGCAGTACGTAGCCAGTACCGATAAGTGAAATTTGTATTGTCCTGATCATAAATAGTTACCAAAGGGGCTACTTGGGTGGTGTTAATAATTTTTGCATTAGGGAATTGAAATGGGGGAGTGGCAGAATCCTCAAATTTCGCATCCAAATAAAAGGTTAATAATGATTGTTTTTTAAAGAGATTGGTTGTATTGATCGCTATACGCAGACTAGTTAACTCGATTAGGTCATCTTTAATGTTATAAATGAGTTCACCCTTATTTCCTTCGTTGTACGTATAATTAAAGGCTACGTAAACCTGATTATTCTCTTGCCATACGCGCATCCCATCTTTTACCAAGCCTGCTATATCGTTTATGAAGTATTGCGCCTTCACTATTCCTGTAGCTGCTTCTACTCGCCATATAGTTGCCTGTTCTTGATTGTAAAAATAGACATGATCACCGAGTAGGGGGCCTAGATTGCCGTCTATTTTAGCATTTCTAGAAAATAATATTTGATCATTTTTGACATCATAATAGGCACGACCAACGGCTATATGTGTTGTTTTTAAATCATTCTTTTCATGAAGTATATAGTTATCCACAGGGATATATTCTGCTAATGGATGATGTTCTTGAGCAAGAAGCTTGGTGTTAGCATCATCGGTGCTTCTGCGATGCCTACCTGATAAAATATTTTCTTGAGCCGATTTTTTAAGATGGATATCAAAAGATTCAGCTTTTGGATGTTTTTTCACCCATTTTTCTGCATCCATTTGAATGACCTTTGAGCGCTTGCTGTTGATATCGATGCTGCAAACATCACCATCTTGTTTAACAACAATGAGTTCACTTCCACTATTTTTAGTTGGATCAATATTTACAGTTACGCCACCAATGATTAGTTTATCGGCATGTATTTCTACGTCATCTTTATCGAGATTATTGGTGTTCAATATCCATCGCGAGGGTTTTGCTTCTGATGAGGAAATACGAATAGTGGCCCCCTCATTCAAACCAATGGTATATTGCCCACCTTTTCCAGTAAGATTATAATGAATCGCATTGGGCAATGTTTCTAGCTGATGATTGTTATTTAGTTCATGATCAAAATCACTTACACTCCTTGAAAAACCTATGGTCGATTCTTTGTTTAAAACTTTGGCGGTATGCTTAGGTAGTTCTGGAACAATCAGCACCCGATTGCGGCCATCTAGCTGAACTTCAACTTCAGTTGCTTGATATTGGTGAAATAGTTTTTGAACCACATTGTCATGGAAAAAGAAAGAAAAATGTTCTAAATCAAACCCCCCATTGCTGCTACGTTCTATCCGACGAATGTGATCGTACTTGGCACCTTTGTATTCGCTAAAAGCCTCAATATTGGCCGTGTTATAGCTGACATACGACATGGGTGTATCAGGTAAAAAGAAGATGTTTGCAGTTTGATCTGTGACATTCATGCGGATCATTTCATTACCTTCAAGGGCAGAGCGAAGGTTTATAGCAGAGGTATTATCAGTGCTCACTCGTCGCTTATCCGTTTTGTCTCGGAGGCATACATATTGGCTACCTAGTGTGATGTCCCCATTTTCAAAATCAATTTTTTTAACTACGGCACCTGATGCTATAGAAAGGGTATCCGTATTCTTATCATAGTGATATCCCTTTTGATAGGCGGCCGCTACTTGGTCGAAGTACTGGAGCACTTGATGGTCTATCAACTGTTCGACATTAGCATAAAATTGCATGACTTGTACAATACCTCCTCCCACAACCGCTACGGGAATAGCCACTATAAACAAGGGACCAGCAATGCTAGATGCCCCCACATAAGCAGCTATTGTGCCTCCAACAGCTAATCCGAGACCCGCGGAGCTAAATGCGAGCTTTGTGCCAAATATTTTTTTCTGTTGGTACGTTTCGGTCTGAGCTAGTTCATACGCATCAAACCCGACAGCTACCGCACTTAGTGCGGTAGCAACTACTGGTATTCCTTTGCTCGCGAATAGTAATACTGGTTTGGCTGATGGTAGTATTGCTTTTGATGTATTGTTTACCATGCTTATTATTCTTGGTAAAGCTCTTTCAAAAGGTTCTACATTTATGCCAAGTGTTTTTGCCGTATTGATGTAGCCTGTAGCATAGTCTTTAATAGCTAAACCCATTAATGGATTAGCTGCTTCTCTTAAACCAAAGGCGCCTAATGCCACTATATCCTGAGTGATGCCAATACCCATGCTAGTCATGTTAACGTAGTAGTGGAGCTGTAAGGCTTTTACTAAGCTCTCTGGTAAAGGGCTCCCTCGAAACTCGTCGGATGAAGAAAAATAGGCATTCGCTGCAAAAACTAGACTTAACCCAGTACCTGGAAATAGGTTTCCAAACTTGGGTTTAGCTTGCAATAGGTTATTCCCAGTTTTGGTTGTTTTACTATTCCCAGACGTGGGCTTGTTTAGTGTTTTTTTAATTTTTATAAAAGTCTCGTCAGTAGTTTCTATCGTGCGTATTTGTTTCCCTTGGGTATCCTTTGGATCAAAAAAAGAAACGTTATAAATACTTTTTTTCGGGGTTTCTTTAATGCTTTCTAAAACAGGTATCCAATCATCACTCAGCTGGTTTTCTTTGTACAATTTTTGCGATGCATGGACAAAGCTTTCAATTAATTGTGTTTGCTTAAGAGAGGCTAATGATAGGTCCAAGTCAGCATCTATATTCATTGAGTCGACCACTTGATGGGAAGATGTTGGCCGTCCTTCTATGAACGATTGCTTGGTATGGATTATACTACTTGCTTTTTCTTTTTGAGTAATTGCCATATGGATATGACGTGTTAGTGCACCCAACTCTTTTAAGTTGAGCCCCCCCGAAACAGCAAGCATATACATTTCTTGTATAGACATATCGGCAGAATAACCTCTTATGCTCATACTTTGATACAAGGCTTCATTATTTCCGAGTAAAAAAAGTGGGTTTTTGTCGTTCTGTAATTTATTTTCTAGGCTTAAGAGCCTGTTTAAAAATGAGAGAGGAATAATGCTATAGGCCTGAGAAACCGATTGGAACGAGTTTTTTTGTTGTGACAAAACTTCAAAAAAATGTATCCAACCGATTTATCAGAATCCCA
>CAIOLR010000087.1 GCA_903859135.1 uncultured bacterium
ATACTGACGCATCCGGCTATGCAATTGGAGCGATTTTGGGTCAAAAAGATGAAGAAGGAAAAGAGTATGTAATTGCATACGCTTCCCGGTTGCTAAAGAATGCAGAAAAACATTATTCGGTGACTGAAAAAGAATGTTTAGCTGTAGTTTGGGCTACTAAACATTTCCGTGTATACCTTTTTGGAAAACAGTTTTTCGTTATAACCGACCATAGAAGTCTAGAATGGCTTCTTACTCTAAAAGATGGCAGTGAACGACTTCTTCGATGGTCCTGTTATCTCCAAGGTCTGGATTTCAAAATCATTTACAGGCCAGGACGGCACCATACTAATGTCGATGCCCTTTCCCGCCCAATTTTAGCTGTGATTGTAATTAGCAAGAAAAAGAACAAGATCGAAGATTCAGTGGAAAAATCCCTTGATATTTTTGAAAATGAACCTCTCCTATTTTTTGTAAAAGAAGGTAAACACCTCCCCGGGGCGAGCGCAAATGTGGTAAGGCGGATTAATCGTTTAATGAGATTCTATACCTGGAATGGCAGGGACATAAAATACCAGGTGAAACCGGGTCTCTGGAAGTGCGTTCCACACCCAGAAAAAAGGGTGGAATTAGTCTGGAACGCTCATTTAATTGGACACTTCCAGGCTCAGACAACATTTGACCGTTTAAGTGCTAGGTATTGGTGGCGGAAAATGCGCATCCAAGTTGAGAATATCATTAATAGGTGCGAAGTTTGTGCACGAAATCAAAAGGAACCTTGTTTGAACCACCCAGCTATAGCCCTTAAGATTGGAGGTATATTCGATCGTGTGACGGTTGATTTGGTATTTGGTCTCCCAATGACCACTGAAGGATATGTTGGTATTATAGTTTTTGTAGACGCCTTCACAAAGTACCCGTGGGCAGCGCCTATAAAATCAAAATCTGCGACCGAGATGGCGGAGTGTTTAAAGGAATATATTTGTATATTTTCCCCTATGAAGACCCTTATCCATGACAATGGAATGGAGTGGCAAAATGAGTTGGTTGGGACTATGTTAAAAAACCTGGGAGTGGAATCTCGCGCCACAAGCTCGTTTAACCCGCGGGCAAACGGGGCCGTGGAACGGGTGAATCAAAGTCTTGTGGTCTCCCTGAGAAAACATTGCGAAAGCCACCAAGATCAATGGCACAAGTGGTTGGACTGGGTCCTGGCAGCGCACCGCACGCGAATTCACTCCACTACAGGTGTGTCTCCCTTCAAACTTACGTTTGGTGTAGAACCACATGGTTTTGAAGACTGGACATTAAAGCCGGACGAAAGCGAGGATCTCCAGTTTGATAAGCGTTGCCATGAAATTAAAGATCTTTTTGAAAAAACCCATGAAGTCGCCCGTAAGAATATTTCGAAAAACCAAAACACTCAAAAACGAGTCCAAGATAAGCGACACAATATTCTTGAAAAAAAGCTCGACACCGGAACTCAAGTTATGGTTAAGAACGATGATCGATTAGTAAAAAAACTCGAAGCTCGTTATCGGGGTCCCTATACGGTTGTTAAAGCAACTGATCATAATAATTATGTCTTAAAAGATTTATTAGGGAAGGAGCTCGATCGATCCGTCCCACTACATAAGCTTAAACTGGTTGAGCTCGACAAAAAAAATGATTTTT
The DNA here is from genome assembly GCA_903859135.1 of uncultured bacterium. Classification (GTDB taxonomy): domain Bacteria; phylum Bacteroidota; class Bacteroidia; order Sphingobacteriales; family Sphingobacteriaceae; genus Daejeonella. Next base: position 1,654 of record CAIOLR010000087.1, read on the forward strand.
ATGAAATAGAAAAAATCATAAATCACAAGCTTGGATAAATAAAAAATAGATGAAGAAAAGAACATTTTACCTTAGCTAAAGCAAGATCGGAGAGCACACGTCTGAACTC
>CAIOLR010000088.1 GCA_903859135.1 uncultured bacterium
TCACAACACCTTACATGGCTTTCAACATCTTCCATTTGAAGAGGCTTTAGCAACATACGAAGAATTAACCGGCATTAGTGGCTACCTTCCTGAATCTCAAAACCGCGCTTTTTACCAACAAGGGCGAATTACCCATGACAATTTGTCCAAAGCAATAGCAAAACATGCCGATTTACTAGGGGAAGAAGTCATATGCTCTATACAAGAAGCCACTATCCGACGAAAAGATATTTACACTATTGCCCTACTATTTGACCTAGAAGGCATTACCATTAGCCAATTAAATTGGCAAATAGAAGAATTTAATGCTTTAAATAAAACCCAAGCAGATATTCCTGAGACAGCACGAAAGCAATTATTTGCAAAAAACGCTCATCAAGCCACCGTTATTAAAGAGCTCTGGCAAAGTATTTTAAGTAAACTTGATTTACAACAGGCCGCATTCCATCCTGAAGCATTACTCGATTTATCAGTAGAGCACACCGAAGAATGGCTTACTGCACATAAAGCCACGCTTCAACAAGATTCATCATTTCATCATTCTGACTCCGTGTCTCTAGATGACTTATTTGATCAATTAGGCATCACTACCACTTTTTGCGGATTAATACTTAAATTATGCGGAATAGACATACTTGATTCTGTTCGTCCGCAATTAATACGCATCTGTGCATCAGCTATGGATGAAGGTGTCGCTCCCTGGCAGTTGCCTGAGCGGAAAGAGCTAGGTCTTTATAAAGCTTGGCGAACAACAGTAACCTATGATGCAAACCCATTTTTACATGACTTGCCAGACTGGCAACAGATCATTTCTGAATTACCTGAAGATCCTATTGAAACCATCATCCTGCAACTAACCCACTTAGAAATACCTCAACTTAAATGGGATAATTACTTAAAAAAACTGGCCCTTGAGATACCCGGCTGGTCAGGTATTATTAACTGGCGACAGCATCACCCTCAATATCAAGTAACAAACGATGCCGCACCAAAATTAGTCGATTACCTTGCCATTAGACTCACTCTGGACAGGTTATGGCTAAATCAAATATGCATGGATATCTGGAAAACTCCAGCTAAATTAAGTGCGCTGCACTCATATTTTCAAAAAAATCTCTCAGAATATTCTGTTCGTAGATCCCTTTACCAAGGTAACTTACCGGAATATTTGGCTCAACAGGCCGAGTCACTGACTATTCAAGCAGATCCAGATCGACATAACCGCGACGATTGGCAACAACTTGCTGAATTAATTTGGACTTGGCAATGTAGTTCGCTTATTGAAAACAATACCGGACACACTGCGCAAGAAAGTGGTTGGCGCTTATTTCGCTTATGCCAACATTTAGGACTCAACAGCACCTATCTCGAAACGATCAAACAAAAAGATCTCTTGGCAATGTTAAATCTGCTGGATACGTTTAATATCAAAAAACGCAATGAAATATGGCTTTATGCTTATGAAATAAATTACAGCGAAAACCTTTTTCAAGCTTTGCACGCCAATCATAATCGCGGTCGTTGGGCCAAACGTGATAAATGCCCTGAATCTCAGATAATATTTTGCATGGATGATCGCGAAGA
>CAIOLR010000089.1 GCA_903859135.1 uncultured bacterium
CAGTGTCTTAAAGCACGCGCCAGAGGGCAATCAAAAAAGCTTTTTTTGTATCAACAATCCATACGAAACCGCCGAATTTGACGATGCTATTCGTGATTCAGCGGGGTCGACGGTACTGCTTTTAGATGCCCCTACAGGCTATTTGTCTGACAATGGTAGTGGCAATTGTACTCAGACCACCAAAATAGAGTTTTTGGTGGTTGAAAGATCAAGCAAAGAGGATGTCCGAACAACGCGCGCCCATTGTTTCCAAACGGGGCTTGATATCTTGGCGCGCGTCGGCTCCGACGCGAGTAAAAAGACCATCATTCCCGGCAGGTCAATTTATTTTATAAACGAGAGTATCACCTACGATGTGGTTGGGCCTATAAACGAAGACTATTACGGATATGCCTTTACATTCAGTTTTGTGTGTCCTTTCAGTTTTTCGAGCAAAACGGGAGCTTGGACAGATGTTATTTAAAGCTTAAAAACGATGGCTATTCAAGTTGTTTCAGAACCAGACATACTTGCCTTTTCAGGCAACCCGATCGTATTTAAGCTCACCAGTAATGTCGGGCCTGACTCCACCAATGGGCTGGGTAGTTATTTCGACGGGTACCTCGACGATTTTAAGTTATGCCGAAAGGCTGGCACTAAGCTAATTTTTGAGTTCAACAACCAGCGCGTGGAGTTCACGGTTAATCCTCATTTGAAAAATGAAGGTGAATTAGGTAGTATTTTGCCTTCGCGCCAATCAAATTATCAGGGCGATTTTCTTGGTGGTAAAAGTAGTTTTATACCGTTTACCCCTGATCTAAACACGCCAGCTAGTCGCTGGGATGGGGTATCAGGCAAATATTGGCCCCTGATCCCGTTAGCGTTGTTAGTACCGTATTTAAAGGCCAATTATACGCTAAATGCCCACTACGAAATAGAACAGGTAGGCGATAAAATTCGGTTCATTGCGCGTGAACGTGGTTCAAACCATAGCCTCCAATTTTCTGGCTCAAATGGCAACAAAAGTGAGTTTCTCGTGGTTGACAAGGCGGGTATCAACCCGCGAGCCCTAGAATTTAAAAAGGTATTAGTTGATATTTTTTTTAAGCTTTCTGGAAGCCCGTATTTTGAAAAAATATATTCAGAAGAAATATGGCAAGACCCACTTTTTGGGACTATCGAGTTGGATATAGCACCTGTTTTAAGTGTTTATTTACGGCACGATTTGCCTAGTTCAAGTGCCCATACAGACTCTAAAGGGACATACTTTTGCCGTTTCACCGAGCTAATTGGCCCAAAAAAAACAGTAGGGGCATGGATTGAAACGCCTAAAAAACACGTGCTCAAAGGAGGCCTTTCACGATTGGCATTCAAAACAAAAAAGCTTCTTGATATCCTGCAGCCTGTACCAGCTGATTGGAGCAAAAATAGGTTTTTAAAGCAAGGTAGCCGTATGATAAACATCCGTGAGGGGCAGCCCGAATGTCTTACGTACCTCAATACGCTTCCGTCTGAAACGATGTTTATTCTCAAGGTACACGTACACTATGGCAATGGAGGGAAGGGTACTGCGACGCTCGAGCTAAACCAGCCCATTAAACAATACGAAAAGATTCTTATTCCATGCGGGTTGGAAACCTTGCGTCGCGTGACCAACAATGACCCTCAGCCTATTAAAAGCTATAGCGTTTATTTGTGCACTCGCAAGAGGGCGATTGTCTCTGAAGAAGTCACGTACCAAATCGATACCACATTTCGCGAAAACGTGCGCTACTTTGTGTACTGGTCTAGCTTTGGCAGCTTAGACACGCTGGTAACGTATGGGCGTGGTGAGGAGTTTTACGACCTAAATACCCAAACCGCTAGCAAGCGATTGGGTAACTCGGCACCTATCGAGGTGAGTAATCGCGAGAACTATCATTTAAAAATACAACGCAACTTTAAGGTGACTACGGGCTGGCTTACTAAAAATCAATTCGATCAGTTGACTGATTTTTTCCTAGCAGAAAAGAAATGGATAGTCGCCGAAGGGGCCTATCTACCTATTACCGTTACGAGTAAAAAACTAGGCGAGTATCAAGATCAAAACCCCTTGATTGCTCAAGTTTTTGAGTACCAGTACGATTTTGATGAAAGTAAATACACGGCATTCAACACACTGATATGATTGAGCTAAGAACGCTAAATGGGGAAAATATTGACGTCAATAGCACCGCAATAACGATTGAGCTAAACAACAGCTTGTTCAATGATGGAGCGGTTTTTAAAGGCAGTTTTAGTTATCCCATTTCACTCGCCTTAAGCCCAAATAACATTAGGCTTTTTAAGTTTGCGAATCATTTGGAGGTAGCTTCAAAAATAGTGAATATCCCAGTTTACGTACGCGTAGGTTGTTCTGTCTATAAAAAAGCATTACTACAACTTTCGGTAGGGGAATCAACTTTCGAAGGCACGCTAAAAATGGATATTGGGAGTATTAGCGATAGTATCAGAATAACGAAGTTAACCGAAGTCCCTTTCAAGTCACATTTTTTACGAGGTGGCGATGTGCTAAAAAAAAACATGCTAGATGCTGCCAAGAATAAAAATTGGCAGGTAATCCCATATACCTTCCTTCCGGTATTCAACCCTAATTTTTGTGGTGAATCAACAGATAAAAAAACGCCTGATAACAACTCGTCCATTAATGTTTATGGGGTCAATGGATTTGACTTACCAGTGTGGGGCGTTGGCGGATTAAATGGCACTCAAATAGTTCCCTATTTTTATTTGTCATATGTATTGGCAGAGCTAACCAAGTGGCTTGGATTTAGTTTAAAAGGCGATTTTCAGACTCATCCAGACGTAGAAAGAATAGTGATCTATAACCTGAATAGCACATTCATGGGCGAAATGATCATTGCTGCCAATGACCATTTACCACCTATAAGTATTGGCGATTTTTTCAAAAGCTTGTGTGCTTTTTTTTGTTGTCGCATCAAGGTAGATGCTAGCAAAAAAGAAATAGATATATCATGGAAAAAATCAATATTCATTAAACCCACCTATCATAATTGGCACGACAAGTTAATCGCAATAACCCATCATCAATTATTTGATTCAGAAGGATACACCCTCTCATGTCCAATTGATGGGGCTGACGATCAGCAACCCGTTGACAAAATCAGGATTGGGTCTGGAAAAAAGAAGATCGAAACGAATGCTGGCACACTACAGTTTGTAGAAAAAAAGTTGGAGAATGGTAATTGGAAAATACCCGTTGACAATCGAGCAGGAAATATATCAGACCCTATGTTTTCAAGGCTAAGTAATTACCGCATCATTGAAAAACGGGCAAGTTTCCCGCTGCGATTTTTGTTCACGGAAGGGATAGTAAATGGGTATCCAAAGTGCACGAGTGACGGGGCTTTTTTTAGTTTAAAAATGAGTGGTGATAGCGGATTGTTTGAGTACGCACACAAACAATGGTTTCAGAAAACATTCGAAAGTAAAATATTAAAAGCCCGTTTTTTATTGACCGAAAATGATCTTAATCGGTTAAATGATGAGGATATCATTCACCTTAAAAGTCAAAGTGGCGTAACCGTAGCATGCTTGATCAAAAAACTAACATGTACAAGCTATCAAGATCAAAACCGCTTTATTGCTGAGGCTGAAATGGTGGTTTTAGATAGTGCAATACTGAACCATGACCCAAAAAATGAAATAAAAGAAAAGAGTGCATCGGCAGAAGTAAATCCAGATACAGGTGTTTTTATACGATTAGATATCAATAATGCTGTTATTGATAACCGAGCCCGCGAGCTTAAAAATATTACACATGTTTTCTTGAAGGTATACGCTGATCGGAGTTGTACCATTCCACTAACACCAACCAATTTAATCGTATACATCACTCAAACCCAAATTTCGGACGAATTACGTGCTCCGCTGGCAACTCCATCTGCTCCAGTACAACAGCGATTTGTTGTAAATCAAGCATCGGTGAGCATTCACGCAGATTCGATTATGTATGGTGCTCCCAGTTATGGCAGACCCCCAAGTAAGCCCAGAAACCTAAGTCCAAAATACGAGTTCAAGATCAATAAAAGTTTAGAATACACCATTGTCCCATGACCACACCACAACCAATAGATTACGAAAAATGGCTATCCATGACTATCGATAGCCTCCATCAAGCTTTAGATCAATACAACATCGGCAAGCTAGATGGTCGATTATGGAAAAGCATCATGGGCGAGGTCATTCACTCAGGGCAAGACGTCGAAAAGATCGTGATCAAGTTTGCGCAGTATGGCCGTTTCGTGGACATGGGCGCAGGTCGTGGAGTGAAAAGAGGGAACAGAAAACGTAAACCATGGTTCTCAAAAACCAAAACGCGAGAAGTGGCCAGATTACGCGAATTATTGGTTAACGGCATGGCAATAAAGGCAATTTCTGAAATAGAATCAGGCATGAAAAGCGATTTACAAATCAATTTAATTAATACAAAATAAGATGGCAAGTAGTAGCGCGCAAAACGTCCAGTTAAATCTGAAAATAAACGGGGCTGATGCTTTTAATACCCTTAAAGACCTAAACGCTCACATTGCAGCAACAAAGGGGAAAATCAATAAAATGAACTTGGATGACCCTAGTTATAATCACGTGGCCAAAAATCTACGTGAATGTACGGCTAGAAGCAAAGAGCTGCAAAAAGAAATTTACGGTGCACAAAAAGCATCCAAAGGCTTTTTTGATGATTTTAAAAGTGGGCTGGGGGGTATTGCAGGAGCGGTTAGTGTAGGTACACTCATTGCGACAGGTATTCAGGGTGCAATTGGCTCAGTCAAAGCCTTTTTTTCAAATGCACAAGCTGCATGGGTACAAGGTGAGCAGACGCAGGCACAACTAGGTGCTGCGATCAAATCGACAGGAGGAGCTGCAGGCCGCACGCGCGACCAGCTCAATGAATTGTCGGCAGCCCTGCAAAAGCAAACAGGTATCAATAGCGACGTTATTGCCCAGGCCGAAGCCCTGTTGCTCACCTTTACCAATATAGGCGGCGAAGTGTATGACAAGACATTGCCTATTCTTTTGGATATGAGCAAAGCACTAGGGCAAGACTTAAAAGGTGCTTCCATTCAAGTGGGCAAGGCGCTTAATGACCCGATAACGGGCGTATCGGCTTTGGCTGAGGTTGGCGTAACCTTTACTGCAAAGCAAAAAACGCTTATTAAATCATTGGTGGACACGGGAGATGTGGCGAGTGCCCAGAAAATCATTTTAAACGAGCTAGCAACGGAATTCGGCGGTGTGGCCGAAGCAATCAGCAAAACAGGCAGTGGCCAATTGGAAGCTTTTAACACTCGAATCGAAAAAATACAGGAAAGTGTAGGAGGCTTCATTACCGCTGTAAAAGTAGCCAATTTAAATGCGCTAGAGCCATTTGTTCGCTTGCTGGAAAAAGCAACTTCAACCAATATGCCCGCCAAATTGAGAGAGGAGCAAGCTGAACTAAATACGTTAGTGGGTGCGATCAGTATGACCAATACCAATCAAGCTGTACGCAATCAACTCATTGGTGAACTACAAGCAAAATACCCCGATTTTTTAGGAAACATCAAGAAAGAAGATGCATCCAATGAGTTGCTAGAACGCCGATTGATTGCAGTCAACAATCAATATCGGGAAAAGATTTTCATGGCAGCCAACGACGAAAAAATCGCTCAAATACAGAAAGAACGCAATAAAGCAACCGACGAGGAAGCTAAAGCACGTATGCGAGTAGCGGAATACACGGGCTTGTCGGCTGTCGCTTTAGCGAAATTGACCGATGAACAAATAAAAGCGATTGCCATAAAAAAGCAAAATGAAACGATAAAAGAAGCTGGTGTAGGAGCATTAATGGGGGGGCTCGGCGCGATGGTAATGGGGGGTATTAATGTTGCAAAAGCTGTTAAAGATGTTGATGCGATAGTTAATAGTCGTCAACGAATTGCAGATAGTTTAAAAGAAGAAAATGATTTAATAGCTGCCAATGCTATTTATTCCGATAAAGTCAAAACAGGGCGATTAAAAGACATCGACGATGAAATAGCGAAACTGAAGGCACTCAAAGAAGTAAAAAATGAAGCAGAAATAGCGCGTCTTGAAGGTGAAAAAAATACGTTATTGGGCATTTCATCTAAGCAAAAAACGGAGCATGCGCTCACCGAAGAAGAAAAAAAGAAAGCTGCTGAACTAAAAGCAGCGAAAGAAAAAGCCTTGCACGAATTCGAAAAATTGGGCGATGAATACAAGAAGCTAAAAATTACCCAGTTTCAAGATTCCTTAGCTGCAAACGAAAAAGAGATACAACAAGAGAAAGACAAATATCAAGCACTGATCGAGGAGCGGGAAAAATATTTAAAAAATCCAAATATAAACAAAGAGCAGAAGCAAGAAGTTAAAACGCAAATTTCGACACTAAAAAAAGATAGAGCCGCTTCTGTTAACACAATTGAAGTCCGTCAAGAACAAGACCGAATAACACAACTAACTGAATTACGTACACAGTTTCATGTTATCAAAGAAAAGGAAGTTGAAAAAGAAATCAAGCTAATCAATAAAAAATATGCGGAGTTAAAAGAAAAAGCCAAAGGCAATGCGAAGGCAATTGCGTTGCTTGAAGGCTATCAAGC
>CAIOLR010000090.1 GCA_903859135.1 uncultured bacterium
ATTGCGTAATATTTAAGGAGATTATGACAGCACTGAATAAGCATCCAGAGTGGGCCTCAAAACACAAAAAAACAGGTACGGAACTTCGGTTGATGAAGGGGCGTTATTATCTGTATGAAGTTTCGAGCAAATGGAATAAAGAAAAAAAGAGGGCTCAAAAGATTACAGGCAAGATTTTAGGCCGGATCACCGAAGACAAAGGATTTATACCCTCTAGAGGAAGGGAACAGCCAGTACCTCAAGTCTTAGAAGTATCAGCAAAAGCCTCAGGTGTTGGACCTTTTATTGAAACAGTCATTGGAGATGTTCTTCCAGCGCTCAAAAAGCACTTTGGATCTGAGGCTGAATCGATATACTGTGCAAGCATTATGCGGCTTGTACATCAATCACCGTTAAAAAACATGGAGTTTCATTTTAGTCACGATTTTCTATCCGAAATTTTTTCTAACGTTTCTCTTTCAGACAAGAAAATGACTAGTCTACTTAAAAACATTGGAGGAAATAGAGAGAGAATAAATGCCTTCTTCAAAGAGTTCTCTAAGCCTGGAGAACACATTCTTATGGATATGACAGCCATCCACTCCAAATCCAAAGAGATGAGTCTAAATCACCCTGGATATAATTCCAGTAGCAATTTTGATCCCCAAGCAAATTTATTGTTATTATTTTCTCAAACTCAACATGAACCTGTTTATTATCGTCTTTTGCCTGGCAATATTCGTGATGTAAAATCTGTTAAATTGAGCCTCAAAGAGGCGGGAATAAGTGATGCTGTATTCATTGCAGATAAGGGTTTTCACTCGGAGAGCAATATAACTGAATTAGAAAGTGCAGGGCTGCAATACGTAATTCCATTAAAGCGCAACAACACCTTGATTGATTATCACCCACTCCAAAAAGAAGGTAAAAGGGGCCTCTCACATCATTTTAAGTTCCATGAAAGATATCTTTTTTGTTCTACTTCAAAAATCAGTGGAGATAAAACGTTGTATACATTCCTCGATGATCGCCTTAAGCTCGAAGAGGAGCAATCATATCTAAACCGCATTGATACTCAAAAAGAAGATAAACTATCGATAAAGGAATTTCATGAAAAAGCCCATGCTTTTGGAACTTTTAGCATTCTTACCAATCTTTCAGGGAAGACACCTCTAGAAATTTACGAGCTCTACAAATCTCGCATGGAAGTAGAAACGGCCTTTGATGCATTTAAAAATACATTACAAGCTGATCGTACCTATATGCAAAATGACCAGTCCTTGGAAGGGTGGATGTTCATAAATTATCTAGCTTTGCTCGCTTATTGGAGGGTTCTAAAACTACTTGTGAGTAAAGAACTTTTGTCGAAAGTGTCAATCAAGGACCTCTTGCTTCATCTTTCCTACATAAAAAAAATTCGGATCAACGGCGAATGGCATAATGCTGAAGTTACAAATAAAACAAAGAAATTATTTACAAAACTTGGATATGCTATTACGTAAATTCGGCGGAGTTAGGGATTAAAATCTGTGTACGTCGCGGGATCATCATGATTATTAAAAAAATCTTGACCACCAAATAAAATAAGACGATTGCTCACAGGATCAAATGTCATGCAGGCTTTATTGCGAGCACCAGGAGACGTTGTAGGGGTCAATAACGCCCACGTATTGGTGAGTGTATCAAACGAAAAGGTTTGATTTGATGGCTCCAGACCACCAGCTGTTCCCCCAAACAAGATCATCTTCTGCATCGTTGGTTCAAATGCCATCGAAGACCAATAATAAGGGGGTTGATCCCCACTAACTGTTAGGTGGGTCCATGTATTGGTAAGAACATCATAAGACCAGGTCCCATCTATTGAATTTGCTCCACCGACGAGAATCATCTTTTGAGTCAAGGGATCATAGACCATACAAGAGCCAAATGTTGGATCAGGAGAGCCTCCAGTGTTCAACGGGATCAAGAGAGTCCACACATTTGTTTTTCCGTTATAAGACCACGTATCATTTAATGTGTCATTAAAAGGGACTTGACCTGAAACTTCTTGCCCTCCAAATAAAATCGAAACTTCATTAACCGGATCAAATGCCATCGCAGCTCCAAATCTAGCGCTTGGAGGGTTTGCAGGATTCAA
>CAIOLR010000091.1 GCA_903859135.1 uncultured bacterium
ACACTTTCTTTGCCCAAAATGTCTTAGGAGGATAGGGAAGATCAGGTGCAAATGTATGGTTCATAATGGCTACCAATGCCTAAAGCAAACAGTCTTACAACTGTGCTACTGCCCGCCAATGTAATAAATTTGCGCTCCAAATATCGTAGTGAATTATTTCATGGTCAAACATTTTCCAACTTCCAGGTTCTACCCATACGTGCTGATCCTATCGTGCGTATGCCTTTTCGTCACTCTCTTCATCTACATCTTCTACACGAAGCTGTTGAACCACTACACGCGGATCATGCGACACTACACCCTCTCCATGATGCTGGCATTCATCATCCTGTGTATCAATCAGTTTGTTTCAATTGGAAATTATTCCCTCAGGCTCTGCAAAATTTTCGGTAAAGCGCCGTTCACATAGGCGTTTATTAATGGGTTTACACATAATTGTAGTTTGCATCGATTTAATATTACAATTGTAAAGCACCCTACATTAATAATGTCTTGAATTGGCGCCGTAGCATACCATGTTTTATCAGTAAAAAAATCTGTATTTGAAATATTTAAGTAATTGTATTAGGACGAATCATTAGTCCCTCTTAATCCAGGCCCAGATTCTATAAGGGGGATTTTCAGTTCAAAGTCACATAATACTCGTTTTGGGTGCTCTGATTGGTTGGACAATTTTGAGCAGCCAATCAGAGTGCTTCAAACTAGCATAACATAATTTTACACTATAAATTTTAGTTATACGATTGGGCATTGGGCTTTTTGAGACAACTGTACCTAGGTCTCAGAAGGAACATTGCATTCGTGTAGGGGGCAGTGCTATCACGTCATCGTTGATACATAGTACTGATCATAGTACCCATCTGATACAAAGTTTTTCAGCTGCAAGGGTCGGTCCAAACTAGCAAATTTGCTAAGATATCAAAGCAAAATACTTAATCAACTCATCAACGGTTTTGTAGGATTTACTCAGCAGTATCTCTTCTTGGTCACCTTTACTCTGATGACTGCCATGTCCACTGAAATCTGGATGCAACTAAGGTACGAAACCATCATAGGCTTTAGGTAGAGGAATATACAGTACTGATCATAAACGAAAATGTTTAATCCTCTTCTTCAAAAGATGCTCCACATCAAGAAACTATCAAGTTTACTTCATACTTGAAGGAAGGGTTTGAATATCAATAGATATACTTTGATTCACTCAATACTTGCAAATAATATTTTTGCCATTTCTCAAACGGTCTATCTTACCAATTAGCGCCAAGCCGACTACCCCCAAGCGCTACCGGATCCAGATCATCTGCGGATACGTATTTCCGCTCTCGGTCACCTTCTTCACCTTCCTGACGGAATTCTTCGCTGAAAGGTTGTCAAATTATTTACTTTAAATGTAAACAAATGGGCAATGTACCAAGGATACAAGTAGTAGTAGCAGTATGATAGGATGTAAGCACCTGATTTTTTGCAAACAATGGACCACCATGCCTTTTGATTTCCTACCATAGGGCAGTGCATAAAAGGTAAACAATGCTTGCACATTGCAATTAAAAACAAA
>CAIOLR010000092.1 GCA_903859135.1 uncultured bacterium
GTTTCAACAACAATAATAACTCGAACCGTTCTATGAATTCCTCGTTTAACAGTGGTTCCTCAACTAACAATAGTGCTAATGATAGTTGGCGTCGTAATGATCAATCCAATCAAGGTGCAAATCAAGGAGGAAATTCAAACCGTAGCTTTGGTAGTCGTCAGAACGTTCCTAATAGAGGTGGTGGCAATGCTCAAGTAAACAATATGGCTACAACTCAGAACTTTGTAAACTCGACGGTGGCTAATAATTCATACGACAACGACGACAACTTAGATGACCATAGTAAATACTTATTACCTAGTACTATTCATTCTAATTCGGTGAGTGTCAAAAATACGGTTCAACAAGATTCCGAATTTCCATTTTATACTAATGGAGGCTTAACGATTCATAACAATACAACGGAGACCATTGTTATGTCCAAAGATGTTACCAATGAGAATCACGAATTAGGTGGGAGTCTATTAGTCACAACAGTGTTTGCGAACGTGTTTGATGATAAGCCACGGGAGATGAAATGTTTAATAGACGGCGGATCGACTCATTCGTTTATTTCACCGTTGGCTGTGGCCGATAAATACTTAAAACGAATAAAGGCGCATGACAAAGATTTTACGTTTAAGAATTTCAAAATCATCGGAGCCACTGGCACAGTCAATTCAAAGTGTTGCGTTATTAATTGTCCAATTGAGTTTGACGCTAACAAAATTCAAGCAAAAGTAGAGGACACAGAGGTGAATGATAAAGGTTCAAGTTCAGAGTGTGTAGTTATCGGTAATTATGTTATAAAAGCTGGTTCGCAGAGGTTAATACCTTTTAAGCTATCGGAAACTGCTTTTAAAACTAAATATGAGAAAGACGCCGTCGGTATTTTTGAAGGCAAATGCGTAACTCAGTTTGGATGCTTAATCGCTAAATCAGTGCATGAAGTTCACGCTGACAACTTCTATTGCAATGTGATGAATACATCATCGGAGGCAGTCAGGTTTAAGCACGGTGGTATAGCTGGTATATTTTCGCAATGCGAGTTAGCGGGTTTGAAGGAAGAAGAAGCAGTGTGTAGTTCAATCGAGAGTTCAAACGAGAAGAAAGTACGATTCGCCGAGGATGAGGAAGCAGGGGCTAAAGATTTAAACGGTAGTTTTAGCAAACTAGCTGATATGAAGAAACTAAAAATCAATGGTTATTTGTCTAGTGATCAAAAAGTGTTGTTGGGAAACGTTTTGTTAAAGCATCATGATCAATTCGCGTGGGACGAGGAAACTTTAGGACGAACGCATATCCTAGAACATGCTGTGCCTACGGGGTCGCACCCTCCCATTGTACAACCGCAGTATCCTATTCCTTCAGTTGCGCAAAGTGCCATGAGAGAACAAGTCCAAGATATGTTGGATAAAAATATAATTAGGGATTCGAGCAGTAATTGGTGTTCTCCCGTGCTTTTGATAAAGAAAGTGTTGCCAGATGGGTCGATCAAATACAGATTTTGTATCGATTTGCGGAAGGTAAATGACGCTACCGAAAAAGATTGCTATTCTCTTCCGAGAATCGACGAGACGGTAGATGCGTTATGCGGGGCGCAATTCTTTAGCTCTATGGACATAGAGCATTTTGGCAGTTAGGGATGGCCGAAGAAGACAAGCATAAATTTGCGTTCAGGGTAGATGGACGTTTGTTTGAACCGAATGTTATGCCTTTCGGTAGTAAAAATGCACCAAGCACGTTTCAACGTTTAATGGATAAGATTCTACGCGGTTTAACATGGAAACAATGCTTGGTTTATATTGACGACATTTTGGTATTTGCGGGAACGTTTGAAGAGCATTGTCGTCGATCTAATGCTGTACTCGATAGAATTGGAGCTGCGGGTCTTAAATTAAAACCGAGCAAATGTGAATTTGGTATTACAGGAAGTAAATTATTTGGGGTTCCAGATTTCGAATAAAGGTCTCAGTGTGTCTCATAGAAAAGTTAAAGCATTATTGGCTACGGAGCCTCCGAAATTAACAAAGAATCTAAAAAGCTTTCTTTGTGCTATGAATTACTATAGATCTCTAATTCCTTGTTACGCGAGGGTAACGGCGGCATTATTGGAACAATCAAATAAAAAAAGTAAACTCGTTAGTTGGACGGAGTCGACAATGGCTGATTTCTTAAATCTCAAGAAAGCCTTAGCTAGCTCTCCTATATTGGAGTTCCCAGACTTTGA
>CAIOLR010000093.1 GCA_903859135.1 uncultured bacterium
ATAAAAGCCGGCAGAGGTTAGTAATTAAAGATAGGAGGCAAGATAGTAAAGCAATCGTTTCTATCCTAATTTTAAAGGGTAATGAAAATATTTTTTCTTACCTATCAGTAAAAATAATACGTATATAGATACTAGCTAATGATAGACAAAGAAACATTTTTGATCAAAGTGACCTGCTTGTGTTTTTATTGTAGCTATGATGTAAAAGTTAAAATAGCACATTACTTTTTAGTCAAATACGTATCAAATATGAATGGTATTTTTCTATAGCAGTATGAAAAGATGACTATTTCATAAGACTAGTATCCTAAAATTGTTTTGTTCTATATTTGAATGATAGGTAAGAGAAATTGATTTTTGATGTTATAAATATTTCGTATGGCTAAAATAAATTTAAAATATAGCAAAAAACTGATCCACTCTTTTGTTTCAATCGTAAGCTTTAATAATTTATGAAAATACAACTTCAAACATCAATTAAAATTGGACCTTACCAAATATCAAATCGCATAGTGATGGCACCTTTAACTCGCATGCGTGCTCTTCAAAACATACCTACTGATCTTATGGTTGAGTATTATGGACAACGGGCCAGTGCGGGATTGATTATTTCTGAAGCATCACCAATATCACTGCAAGGGGTTGGTTATCCAGCAACACCATGCATTTATAATGATCTACAAGTCGCCGGTTGGAAAAAAATTACCGAGACTGTGCATGAAAAAAATGGCCACATATTTTTGCAACTTTGGCATGTGGGTCGTATTTCTCATCCTGATTTCCATGAGGGTGCTTTGCCTGTGGCGCCTTCCGCAATCGCACCAAAGGGCGAGGCAGTAACACCTACTGGAATGCAGGCTTTTGTTACACCTCGGGCTTTAGAAGCAGATGAGGTTCAGAGTATTGTGGAAGATTATAGAAAAGCAGCTAAAAATGCCTTAGAAGCCGGTTTTGATGGTGTCGAAATTCATAGCGCAAATGGTTATTTGCTGGATCAGTTTTTACGTGATGGTAGTAATAAGCGAACAGACCATTATGGTGGTAGTTTCGAAAACAGGACAAGATTATTGCTTGAAGTTACAAAAGCAGTTATATCGGTCTGGGGTGCAGAGCGGGTTGGTATTCGCCTTTCTCCCAGTGGCACCTTTAATGATATGACGGACTCTGATCCAGAAACATTATTTGTTTATCTGCTAATTCATATGAATCGTCTTGGGCTGGCCTATGTGCATATCGTTGATGCGCTAGAAGGAGATATTAGGCATGGCGCAAATGTCGTTAAACTTGCAGTTCTTCGTAAAGCTTACAATGGGACACTTATTGCATGTGGTGGGTATAATCAATCGCGTGCTGAAGATGCAATTGAACATGGCTTAGCTGATGCGGTTGCTTTTGGTCAATTGTATATAGCCAATCCCGATTTGGTTAAGCGTTTTAAGTTAAATGCGCCTTTGAATGAGCCTGATGTCACTACGTTTTACGGAGGAACCGAAAAAGGTTATACAGACTACCCTTTTTTGGATGAATAAATAGCCCAGCAGAATCAACTACCTTGCTATGGGGTATTGTTGGTTCTAGCTTACCTATTAACAAGGGTATTAACTTTTGTTCTAATCATCAGTCTCTACATTCTATATAATGTTCCTATAACGATTTCTACTTGCCATCTAACGAAACTCTAAAATGCCCTTATTACGTTTATCAAATATTTCCATTGCTTATGGAACACATGCCTTATTGAAAAATTCTGACTTCCAATTGGATGCGGGTGAAAGAGTTGGTCTGTTAGGTCGAAATGGGGAAGGTAAATCTACCTTAATGAAAATTATTGCCGGAAATGTTCTACCTGATAATGGTGATATTTGGCGTCAACCTGAATTAAGACTGGCTTGGTTGGAACAATCGCCTGAATTACCCGATGACGCCACTATTTATGATGCCGTTGCTGGTGGTTTGGGTGAATTGGGGGAATGGATTACCCGTTATCATGCGCTGACCTTGTCCATGGATTATGATGATGAAAAAGCACTAAATGAAATGGGTGATTTACAGCATAAACTTGAGTCGCATAATGGCTGGCACTTTCAGCAACGGGTTGAAACCACTTTAACAAAGCTCGATTTGCCGGGCGACTTGAAAATTAATGGTTTGTCCGGAGGTTGGAAACGCCGTGTGGCATTAGCTAGGGCTCTGGTCATTGATCCTGAAGTGTTATTACTGGATGAGCCGACTAACCATCTTGATTTTGAAAGTATTCTTTGGCTTGAAGAACAATTGCTTAACTTTCAAGGTGCCGTATTATTTGTAACGCATGATCGATCATTCTTACAAAAACTGGCTACTCGGATTGTTGATTTGGATCGTGGTAACCTAGTTTCTTGGGCCGGTAATTACGATGACTATCTGGTTCGAAAAGCAGCCGCTCTTGAAGATGAAGCTAATCAAAATGCCGAGTTTGATAAAAAGCTCGCAGATGAAGAAGTGTGGATAAGACAGGGAGTAAAGGCGCGGCGTACACGAAATGAAGGACGTGTTAGAGCTTTGGAAAAATTACGTAACGAGCGTGCGCAAAGACGTTTGCAGCAAGGTACAGCTAGATTGGCGCTGGAAAAAGGTGATGCTTCCGGTAAGAAAGTAATTCAGGTGGATGATATTTCTTTCGGTTATGGGGATAGGCAAATTATTAAGAAATTTTCTACCCTGATTCAACGGGGTGACAAAATTGGATTAATCGGAGCTAATGGCGCTGGTAAATCGACTTTATTAAAATTATTGCTACAACAAATAGAGCCCAATAGCGGCAAAGTAGAGCAGGGCACTAGGCTAGAAATAGCTTATTTTGATCAATTACGTGATCAACTGGATCCTAATATGACGGTCGCTGATACCGTTGCTGATGGTAATGATTTTGTTGAGATAGGAGGTAATAAACGTCATGTTATGTCTTATTTAGGTGACTTTTTATTTGCACCTGCAAGAGCTCGATCACCAGTAAAAAGTTTGTCGGGTGGAGAAAAGAATCGTCTTTTATTGGCGCGTTTATTTACTAAGCCAGCTAATCTTATCGTGATGGATGAGCCAACGAATGATTTGGATTTGGAAACACTGGAGTTATTGGAAGAAAAGCTTGTGAATTATGACGGCACCTTATTATTGGTGAGTCATGATCGGGCTTTTCTGGATAATGTAGTCACCAGTGTTTTTGTGTTGAATGGGGTAGGTGACGTTGACGAATTTGTGGGCGGTTATACTGATTGGATGGGTTACGTGAATCAGGCAGAACAGATTAAGCCAGTGATTGTCGCAAAAAAAAATCAAGAAGCTCCTAAACAGGACAAGTCAGCTGTTAAAAAAAAGAAATTGAGTTACAAAGACCAGCAAGAACTCAATGATCTACCACAAGTGATTGAGGATTTAGAGGTTAAACAGGCTGCTTTAACGTTACAAATCAGTTCATCGGCGTTCTATAAAAAAGAACCATTGGCTATAGCAAAGACTTTGGATGAATTAAAGATGATAGAGACAAAGCTCGAGCATGTTTATGCCCGTTGGAATGATTTGGAAGCACTGATGGATGAGGGCGTTAGCTAAAGTCATTGCTTCAAAAGTTAATCTGGTTTATTCTTAACGGTTCCACATTTTTAAGTGGAAAGGATAAGTAGGAGAGATGGCCGAGTGGTCGAAGGCGCACGCCTGGAAAGTGTGTATACGG
>CAIOLR010000094.1 GCA_903859135.1 uncultured bacterium
CAGCGCATGCTCACAAAATAGACCTCAAAGGAAAGTCCTTGAGAAGAGCAAAATAACCCTAAATTTGTTCCCACTTGTACACCTTCAAAGTGGCTCAATTTGTCCAGATTCACTGGCTCACTTTACTCCATATTTTTCACCCAGTAAACAAAAATTAGAATTTACATGAAACCGTCCTGAGCTAATGCGCTCACAAACCCTAGCTAGATAATCTAGCTCATGGCAGCTTCATAGCTATTAAAAGAACAAATTATACCCATGAAAATCGCCCTTTTCCCAGGATCATTTGACCCCATTACCAAAGCACATGTTGATATTTTAAGGCGTTCGATCTCCTTATTCGATAAAGTAGTGGTAGGCATTGGCTTAAACAATACCAAACAAGCTTTTTTTGATGTGAAAATTCGAAAAAAAATGCTGGAAGCCGTTTTTTCATCCGATCCGAATGTAGAAATTGTAGCCTATGAAGGTTTAACCGTAGAATTTTGCAAAAAAATAGGAGCCTCATACATGATCCGTGGCATTC
The DNA here is from genome assembly GCA_903859135.1 of uncultured bacterium. Lineage (GTDB taxonomy): Bacteria > Bacteroidota > Bacteroidia > Sphingobacteriales > Sphingobacteriaceae > Daejeonella. The sequence continues at coordinate 527 of CAIOLR010000094.1, forward strand.
GTACCGTATCTGATTTTGAATATGAGAAGGCAATTGCTCAAATGAATCATGCATTAATACCCGACATCGAAAGTATCTTTATCGTCAGCAAACCGGGGTATTCATCCATTAGTTCGACCATTGTACGCGATATTTTACGCAATAAGGGCAATGTGGGTCAGTTTATCCCCAAAGAGGCACAAGCCATCATCAGTGCATTATCACAGGAATGATCTCTTGAATCGAAGGATAGGTATTTTGCTTGACCAAATTCATCTCCTTTGCTGATAACCAGCGTACATCCGTAATACCCTCTTCCGTCTGTGGTATTAGGTTAACCTGATTCATCGCACACATATGGTACCAAGTTGTTTGTTTAAATATCAATTCGCCGTATAGTTCGTAAACATGATAGGTTTTACAAATTATACGGCCTATTTGTTTCACTTTGACTCCACATTCTTCTTCCACCTCACGAATGGCTGCATCCTTCACATTTTCTCCTATTTCGATTTTTCCCTTGGGCAAATCCCATTTTCCATTTCTAAAGATAAAAAGATAATCCCCCTGCTCATTTTTTACCAAACCGCCAGCGGCTTCAATCACTTTTAAAGAAATTTTAATCCTTTTAAGTACTTGATTAACATCTTTTGCCAAAATGAAATAGCGAGATACACCATGCTCAGACACCATACGCTTATAAAAATGCAAAAAATCAAAATGCTCAAATTCGATCTGTTGATATTCTTTGGCAGGGTTCGGCATAGATTCCGCAATAATTAAAACAGCTTCATTGATATAAATTCTATACATTTGCATTTATGTTTAATAAAATAGAGACCGAACAAAAAATCGCTAAATTTTTGCTGCAAATTAAAGCAATTAAATTACAACCTGATTATCCCTTTACTTGGGCCTCGGGATGGAAATCCCCCATATATTGTGACAATCGCATTACACTCTCACATCCATCCATTCGTACTTATATTCGTCAGAGGCTTACTGCTCTGGTTCAAGAAGAGTATGGATCTGTCTCATTAATTGCTGGAGTAGCAACAGCTGGTATCCCACAAGGTGTGCTCGTAGCACAAGAATTAGGTTTGCCTTTTGTCTATGTGAGATCAAACCCCAAAGATCACGGCACACAAAATTTGATCGAAGGTGAATTTTTTGAAGGCCAACGCGTAGTGGTAATAGAAGACTTGATTTCGACCGGAAAAAGTAGCATTCAAGCCGTCGAAACACTCCGTAATTCGAAATGTGAGGTGGCTGGCTTAGTAGGAATTTTTAGCTACGGTTTAGATATTGCCAATGAGAATTTCAAAAATGCCAAGTGTCGTGTTGCTACATTATGTGACTACAATGCGCTGATTGAATATGCAACAGAGAATAGCTTAGTTGGTTCAGAAGACTTAAAACTATTATATCAATGGAGGGAAAACCCAGCAGAATGGGGAAACTTAGTTCTTAGTAAAGATTAAAATTATGACCATCATTGAAAGTACAGCGGTTGTTAATAAACCAGTAAATGAGGTTTATTCTTTTCTTGCCGATCTAAACAACCATCAACAATTGATGCCTGATAATATTTACAATTGGTCATCAACAAAAGATGAGGCTCGTTTTACGATTCAAAACATGGCAAAACTTGCACTGAAAGTCTCAACGCTCGTTGAGAATAAAGAAATTAATATCATCCCATCCGAAAAGGCACCCTTTGATGTCGAATTAAAGTGGACTTTAACAGATATAGACAGTGGAACAACGGAAGTTAAACTGACTATTTCGGCTGATCTCAACATGATGATGAAGATGCTTGCAAGTGGACCACTTCAAAAATTAGCCGATTATCAAGTGGCTAAACTGCAAACGATCTAATAAGAATTTAGATTTATTGAATGAGAGGAACGAATAGAGTACTGCTGTATTCCATCATACATTTGGGAATAAAATAGTCTACTTAATCCTTGAATCGAAATAGTGTCTCCATTGAAAAATATTAATGATCTTTTTATAGCATGGTAGCAATATCATGCTGTGCCCATTTGTCAAAAAAAGCAAGTGGCTAATAGAGATTTAAGGCTATTTTTTTTCTTTTTCGTTCATAAAGCAACAACAATGCTATAGGTGCATTCTCATCTTTTCGCACTTTATTATCATTAATAATTATAGTGGCTGAAAATTTCCTATGCTCTATTTGTAGTGGGGTTAATAATTTAGGTTGAATCTTCATAAATCTGTGAAGTTGTAAATGGTTGTCTTTTCTATTTAGTGGGAAAAAAAGAGGTGGAACGGGTGGAACAAATAGGTAGCAAGTTTGTAAAAAAGAGGTAAATAGTGACTTTCGATCGAAATGGGTGGAACAATGCCGAAACACAAAACCGCCTTAACGATATCATTAAGGCGATTTTGGTTGAATTTGGTACCCTCATCAGGATTCGAACCTGAGACCGACGGTTTAGAAAACCGTTGCTCTATCCAGCTGAGCTATGAGGGCGTTTGTGCAAAAGTATGAAAATAGCATCAATAAACAAAAAGTCTTGTATGACAAATCTGCACCGCATACCCTTAAAATTTTTCACTTGTGCCTTGAGTTTGTCGAAGGGTACAATGTGAATCATACGTGTAGATTTGTCATACATCCACAAAAAGGAGAAAGGTTGTATATTCTCTCTATCTTTGTTTTTAATGATGCAATCTCACTTATCTAAATATAGCCAACTGATTAAAAATGAGGCAACTCATTTAGGTTTTCTATTTTGTGGTATTTCCAAAGCCGAATTTCTAGAAGAGGAAGCTCCGCGATTAGAAGCTTGGTTGGCGAATGGGTACCATGGTGAGATGAAGTATATGGAAAATCATTTTGACAAGCGTCTTGATCCGAGATTGTTGGTAGATGGTGCAAAATCTGTGATTTCTTTGGCTTTAAATTACTATACTGATCAGAAGCAAACTTGTTCGGATGCACCCAAAATTAGTAAATATGCCTATGGGGTGGACTATCATGATGTCATTAAAGATAAGCTGAAGCGATTAATGGAATACATTCAGGCAACTATTGGTGATGTACACGGACGGGCTTTTGTCGATTCGGCACCGGTGCTTGATAAAGCGTGGGCACAAAAAGCAGGCTTTGGTTGGATCGGAAAAAATGCGAATTTATTGAATAAGCAGCTGGGCTCTTTTTTTTTTCTGGCAGAACTTATTGTGGATGTAGAATTAGAATATGACGTCAAACCCACCAAAGATCATTGCGGGACGTGTACGCGCTGTATCGATGCTTGTCCAACCAATGCCATTGTTGGGCCTTATATAGTTGATGGAAGCCGTTGTGTCTCGTATTTGACGATTGAGTTGAAGAACGAAATACCAGCAGCATTTAAGGGGGAAATGGATAATTGGATGTTTGGATGTGATATTTGCCAGGATGTTTGCCCTTGGAATCGATTTTCGGTGATCAATAATGAACCTGCTTTTAAACCAAACCCCGAATTACTCAGCATGACTCGCTCCGACTGGCAAGAGATTACGGAAGATGTATTTCAAAAACTTTTTAAAAAATCAGCTGTTAAGCGAACCAAATTTATCGGACTAAAACGAAATATTAATTTTTTGGCATCTTAGATTTAAGCATTGAACAATCATATCATTAATAGCATGGGGGTGAACAAAATAGAGCATATCGGCATAGCTGTAAAATCTTTGGCAGATGCGAGTGTGCTGTATGAGAAATTATTAGGAGTGGGTGCATATAAAACAGAGCTCGTTGAAACGGAATATGTAATCACTCGGTTTTTTAGGACAGGGGAGAGTAAGATTGAATTGTTAGAGGCAAGTTCTGATGATAGTCCTATTGCGAAATTTATAGCCAAACGAGGAGAGGGTATTCATCATATTGCATTCCATGTAGATGATATTGAAAAAGAAATGGAGCGATTAAAATCAGCAGGATTTACTCTCATTAATGAACAACCTAAATACGGTGCTGATAATAAATTGGTGTGTTTTGTGCATCCAAAAGATACCAATGGCACATTAATTGAACTGTGTCAAGATATTTTGAATAAATAATTTCCATGTGTTTGGAATTTGTGCTATATTTGCACCTCTATAAAAGTGTATTGAAATACAATGAAAACAGAAATACATCCCAAAAATTACAGATTAGTTGTGTTTAAAGACATGTCTAACGAATATTCGTTCATGACTAAATCTTGCATTGAGACGAAGGAATCTACTAAATGGACCGATGGTAATGAATACCCTCTCGTAAAATTAGAGATATCACATACCTCACATCCATTTTATACAGGTAAAATGAAATTGGTAGATACTGCAGGACGAATTGATAAGTTCCGTACTCGCTACGAGAAAAAATAGTAAATTGGTTCTGCTGATTAGCAGAGGAAAAAATTATTAAAAAAAGCTCCAATATAAATTGGGGCTTTTTTTGTATATTATACCGTGGCCATTGAAGGCCTTTTTGTTTCTGCGTGGTGTGCTCGGTTTTTTCAAGAATGGATCGTATGTTTTGACACTATAATCTTCATGCTGATGAAGCAATTGCTATTCGCGCTACTCGTCTTGTTCGCATCTAAGCTCTTTGGACAGGATGGATCAGCACTCGATAAGAGACACTTCAGGCTTCCAGCAAAGGTGTCAAGTAAGGATTATGTGCCCAATACATTGATTGTGAAGTTTAAACGTGTCACTGCTGGTGGTGGGGCGTTTGTAGTAAGTCCGATGCTGCTTCACTCACTTAAAATTAAATCAGCCTCCATTAACCAGATCAAACAGCTTTTTGAAAAAACGAACTTTTCGACTGGCTCCCCCAAACCATTGGTCGATACTAAATTTGGTTTGGATGCCATTGTGGAAATTAAATATTCCTCAAGTGTAGGAATTGAGCAGATTGCGAACGAGGTATTAGAAAATTCCAATGTTGAATATGCAGAGCCTCGTTATATTTATCAGGCGAATGCGATACCGAGTGACCCTTTTTTTACTAATTACCAATCTTATTTAGAACAAGTAAAGGCACCTGAAGCTTGGGATATTCCCATTGGTTCAAGTAGCCCCGTTCTGATTGCTATTGTCGATTCGGGATCACAATTGAATCATAGTGATTTGTCAGCCAATATTGCGCACAATGAAGCTGACCCGATTAATGGAACAGATGACGATCAAGATGGATATATGGATAACTACAATGGTTGGGATTTTGTAGGAGCGAACTTGTTTAGTCCGCAGGGTGATAATGATCCGAATGTGATTAATGCGAATAATGCACATGGTGTCCACGTCAGTGGCTTGGTATCAGCAGTGACTAATAATGCTGTTGGTATTGCCAGTATTGCATTTAATCATGCCAAATTACTCATTGTAAAAGTGGGGGCTGATGATGATGCTCGTGCAATTTCGCATGGTTATGAGGGGATCAAATATGCTGCTGATCATGGGGCAAAGGTGATTAGCTGTTCGTGGGGAGGAGGAGCAGGAGGATCTTTTGGTCAGGATATCATCAATTATGCGATTGCAAGAGATTGTCTGATCGTAGCTGCAGCTGGTAATGATGATGCCGGTCAGTCGGATTATCCAGCAGCGTATCCAGGAGTGATGTCTGTGGCAAGTGTTTCTTCTTCAGATCAAAAAAGCTATTTCTCCAACTATGGATCGGATGTGTCGATTTCCGCGCCAGGAGAGTATATATTGAGCACATTTTATAATAACTCTTACGCTTATCTATCAGGAACCTCCATGGCTACTCCGATAGTATCCAGTGCGGCAGCTTTGGTAAAAGCAAAGTTTCCTATACTGAATATGCAAGAAGTAGCAGATCAGCTCAGGATTACTGCAGATAATATTGATTTGGTAAATACGAATTATACAGGTCTGCTCGGACAAGGTCGATTAAATGTGTATAATGCTTTAGCCAAACCACCAACTATTCGTATCCAAAAAATAACGCTTCAAGACCAAGGTGATGGATCTATCCCGCCAGGAGAGACATTTAATGTGTTTTTTGATCTGAAAAATTTTGCGGCATCTATTACAGGGCTAACCATTCAACTTGCTAGTGCAGACGCGAATGTGACTGTCTCCAGTGCCCCCGTCATTATAGATAGTATAGATTCACAAGAAACCAAAACGATGGTGGGACCTTTTGCGGTTTATGTAAAACCTAGTACGTCAGACAACCAGCGCATTCTTTTTAATCTTAATTGCATGTGGGGTTCTTCTACAAGTACCGAGTCGTTTAGTTTGTCGGTATCTCATGATTATATAGATATCCATACCAATCGAATCGCGACATCGATCACGGGTAATGGTAGGGTTGGTTATAGTGATTCTGGCAGAACGCATGGCCAGGGCTTTGTTTATAATGGTTTGTCTATGCTTTATGAATCTTCTTTAATGATTGGTAATTCTTCCACAAGGGTGTCTAATAATGCTAGAAGTGGTTCGGATGGTTCTTATGATGAACATTTTATGAAGCGGGTGCATGTAAAAAAAGTAGCTAATCAAAAAGCTGCATTTGAAGGACGGTCTGAATTTGATGATTCGGGCAATACAAATCCATTAAATATTTATGTCAAACATAGTCAGATAGCGTATGCGGTCGCTCCAAATGATACCTATACGATTGTGAAGTATCAGGTTAAGAATGTGGGTTCAGGTCAATTGGATGGTCTTTATATCGGTTTGTTTACTGATTTTGATGTAAGTAATAATGGTGGAGCGACTGATATCGCTAGCTATGATGCAACTAATCGTATGGGTTACATTTATGGGCAAGCTGGCGGCTCGCCTTATGCAGGGGTTAAGTTGTTGAGTAAGGATGCTCAGTCGGCATATTATCCTTTATCGTATTATGTCAGTGGTGGGCCTTTACAGATGGATGGATCATTCTCTATCGCAGGAAAATATGAAACATTGTCGAGTGGTATCAAATCACTGGGGCTTGGCCAGGATTCGTCTAGTGGATATGATGTTTTATTCGTTTTAGGGCAAGGCCCGTATTCCATTCCTGTAAATGACTCTGTAGAAGTTGCTTTCGCATTTATAGGAGGTGATAGTTTGGATGATATTCAATCCAGTGCTTCTGCTGCGCAACAACAATACAGCCAATCACCCATCATACCGACTCAGCCGATCATTTCTTCCAATGTTGAACTTAAAGATGCATACCCCAATCCATCTGATGGATACTCCAATTTGGACTTTAGCCTCCCCGCACCAGGACAAACATCAATCATTCTTTACTCTATTTTAGGCAAGCCTGTTAAAGAAGTTTTGAACGAAAATTTACAATCAGGTTGGCACCATTTTCGGGTGGATTTAAGTGATCTAGAAGCAGGAATTTATTTCTACAGAATGCATTATGGAAATACAGAGCGATCGTTGAAAGTGCAGGTTGGGAAGTGATACTTAATATTTTCATGTATTGGTCGTTTGTAAAATGAGTATTTTCGCTCATGCTTGACTCAGGCAAAAGGTCAAAGCGAATAAAAAATAGTAAGCATCAATTAGTTATTATGCTTATTTTTTGACAGATACTCATGATCTATTGATGAATGAAACAATCACTATCTCTTCTACTTATATTTTTTTCACTAAATATTTTTGGGCAAGATCATTCAAATTATGTACCCAATACGCTTATTGTAAAGTTTAAGAAAATTGGTCGGAGCTCAAAAATATCGACAAGTTCAGTGGAGATCTCGTCTCTTAAAATTAAATCAGCTTCAATAGATCAGGTAAAGCAATTGTTTCCTAGACACAGTGAACGTGCGTCATCTGGAACTTCTCTGTCATCTGCATCTAGTTTTGATACATCTGATTTAAATCGAATTGTAGAAATCAACTATTCGCCCAAGGCGGGAGTAGATATCAAAGAAATAGAGGCTGAGATATTAAAAAATCCCAATGTGGAATATGTAGATCGACGATATATTTATCATACCTATGCTGCTCCTAACGATACTAGATACACTAACAGCGAGCAATCCTACTTATCGCAGGTACATGCTCCCGAAGCATGGAATGTGCCCGTAGATGCGATGAATCCTATTGTGATAGCCATTGTGGATTCGGGATCACAATTGAACCATGAGGATTTAGCGGCTAATATTTATCCTGGTGGTTATGATTTGGTCGGGTGTTGTCGGGATAGTCCAACACCCGATGATGACCCCAATGTCTACAGTGCTGATGCTACACATGGTGTGCATGTGAGTGGATTGGCGTCAGCTGTGACAAATAATGGCAAAGGAATTGCCAGTATTGCATACAACAATGCGAAACTATTGATCGTAAAGGTGTCGGGGGATGATTTTCCTAGAGAAGTTATAAAGGGTTATGAAGGGGTCGTGTATGCGGTTGACAAGGGTGCTAAAATAATTAATTGTTCATGGGGTGGGCCTGATTCTGGACCTTATGGTCAGAATATCATCAACTACGCCATCAAGAACGATTGTTTGGTCGTGGCTGCCGCAGGTAATGGCAACCCCAATACAGGCATAGGTTACCCACGTGTAGACTATCCAGCAGCTTATCCCGGAGTTTTAGCCGTTGCAAGTGTTTCCAGTTCAGATGAAAAAAGTCGTTTTTCTAACTATGGATCACAGGTATCTATATCGGCACCTGGAAATAACATATTAAGCACAATATATAACAATGGCTATGGAAATGATTCAGGCACTTCGATGGCTACTCCTCTAGTTTCTAGTGTAGCAGCTGATGTTAAAATTGTTTATCCTTCATTAACGATGCATCAAGTTGGGGAGCGGCTTAAAGCTACCGCGGATAATATTGATCCGAAAAATTTTAACTATGCTGGTTTGTTGGGAAGTGGTAGATTAAATGTATATCGTGCATTGACTAACACTGTACCAACACTCGACGACGTTAAGCTTATGCAAAATTATCCAAACCCATCTAGCGATCATACATACATTGATTTTAGTATACCCAGTGATGGTCAAACTTCTCTAATGCTCTACTCGATCCTTGGTCAACCTGTCAAAGAACTAGTGAATGCATTTTTGAATAAAGGCCCTTATCATATCCCTGTATATTTAGGTGATTTGTCGGCTGGAATATATATATATATGCTACGCTATGGTAGCACAGAATGTGCTTTAAAACTATTGGTTTTTAAATAAATAATTTTGAAATTATTTTAATCTTTAATTTAATTAGTTGATTTATATTTTGTATTTTGTATTAAATTTATTTAATATGAAATATTTGTTACTAATGTTCGTCTCATTGGTTTCATTAAATATCTTTGGACAAGATAGTCTGATAAATAATTTGTGTTTTAAACTTCCTTCAAATAGTGTGTCGGGTAAGAGTTATGTGCCGAATACAATCATTGTAAAATTTAAAAATAATGCTCCCGAAGCAGCAACACTAACATCACCTATTTCGACAACGTCCATATTGGGCCAATCGCTTAATCTCAAGTCAGCTTCTATAAATAGGATAAGGCAACTGTTTCCAATTTCCAGAACTAAGAAGACTTCCCCTTTAGCATCCACCGTAGATGATATCGTTGGTTTAGATCATCTGGTAGAAATTAAATACACTTCAACCGCAGGAATTGAGCAAGTGATTCATGAGATTTTAGAAAATCCAAATATAGCTTATGCCGAGCCTCGTTATATTTATCATACTAGCATGGTGTCCAAGCGTTCGTATGTCAATCGTTTGAACTACGTAACACAATATCCATATATCAGTGATTTTAATTATACACTCAATGATCCTTATTTGGCTACCATGCAG
>CAIOLR010000095.1 GCA_903859135.1 uncultured bacterium
ATAGTATTGTACATCACGTGGACTTGTTTTTTGCTGAGCCATTGCGGTAAACTCATTGGCTAACTCTGCAGCATTTGGCTTGTCGGCCTCGATAGCTAGTTTGATTAACTCATCCTCGCTAGGTAACATGCTTTTGTAAAAGCATGGTTTTCTGTCTGGAATATTGGCGTAGGCGTAATAAAACGTGTTGTTCATGCGTGCCCAGCGCCATGCTTTGCCACTGTCGGGGAGGATATCTCGTTTATTGCAACTAGATGGGATCTCATTTTTATACATCACTCTCCTCACTCTCAAATACTCAGTATATACATTGCATAGCTGTATCAAATAACTCTCGCTAAGCCAAAGTGTTCTCTTATTGTTATACTGTTTAAGAATGATTTTGGGTGCCATATTAAGAATTGTCATTAAGCAATTCATTCGCAATAAGCTCAGCCTGAGCTTTACGTTTCATTGCTAGCAGATGAAGTATCTCAAAGATGTCATTATTGCATTTGTTATTTTTTCGCATAGCATCAGTAACTGAATTTGGGCTAATTCCAAGTTTTTCAGCTACTTTTTTCATATCATTCCGCCTTAAGTATTTCTTTACTTCAATCTTATCCATAGATTAAAACGATTTTTAATAGGTTTGTACAAGTTTCAACGTGTAAGAATACAAACTTAAACAAGTTAAATTGTATAGACAAGTAAATATGCAAAAAAGTTCGCCTATAAAAAAAAGAATTTTACAAGTAATTGATTTAAAAAATATTACGAAGTATGAATTTTACAAAAAATCAGGTATCACAAGAGGTATTCTCGATCAGAATAACGGCATTAGCGAAGAAAATATCGCAAGATTTCTTGAATGTATGCCCGATGTAAATGCGAATTGGTTATTAACTGGAGAGGGGCCAACATTCACAGACTTAAGCACACCTATCAAGGGATCAAAAAATATCATCCAAAGTGGAGGAGGAGGAAATAATGCTCAAATAATCCAAGGAAAAAACAAGGTAATTAACAGAGAATCCGAAATAAACGAACTACAAACTATGAAGCAACAAGACTTTTTTCTAGAAAAAGAGAATGAGCTATTAAAACGAGAAATTGAACTACTAAAGCGGGAAATTGAATTACTAAAGCGAGAGAAAAAATAACACAATCGATATCATATACCGAAATAGATATTGATTGGCCTCTTTAAAAATGTGGCAATTCTTATACGGGTAGCCTTTCAGAATGGCTCACTTTGCTCCAGATTATCTAAAATGAACTAGATTATCAAAGGATTACTCTCTTTAGAGAACAATTTGTATGCTATTTTGTCTAAAAGAGAAGGGTATATTCTTTTTAAAAACAAAACATTTTTTCCTAGTGTAGTTAATACTAGTGTTCGTTCCCTTTTAGCAATAGCAGTTATTATTTTTTCTGCTACCTCTTCTGCTGACATCATTTTAACTTCATCCATACTAGTATCACCTTGTATAGTACCATCTTTGGTGAGTGAAGAATAACGAATATTTGATGCCGTAAAGCCCGGAGCAGCTGTCAAAACATGCAAACCTGTTTTTAGATTTTCAATTCTTAAAGATTCTAAAAAACCATTCATCGCAAATTTGGAAGCAGAATAACCAGTTCTTCCCGGTAGTCCGTGATAGCCAGCAATAGACGAAACACCAACAACTGGATAATATGGAGTAAAGTGAGCCAGTGAATCTGGACAAATTGAGCCACTTTGAAGTGGTTATGATTAGGCCATCTACAATTAGATTTAGTTCATTGTATTTCTCTTGATGAGGATGACAATATGGCATAACTGAGCCAC
>CAIOLR010000096.1 GCA_903859135.1 uncultured bacterium
AAATTATTGTTGAATAAAATTTAAACAGGCTCTAAGTATTAAAAAAAATAAGTACATAAAAGGCAGCTGGCTTCATTAATTACGTTTTTTTTCGTTTGTGCTAGCTTTTTAATAGCACTCAAAAGCTCGCCAGGCTCGGTTTCTTTGATGTTCAAACAATCGCTTTGCTTTTTGTTATCCCCCCCTTTTTAGTTCATGCTGATTTAAGCTTAAATTTGGTGTCTAATATCTAAAATATGATGTCGCAAGAAACTGAACATGTGAGCTGCCTAATTATTGGCTCTGGACCTGCTGGATATACCGCTGCTATTTATGCTGCTCGTGCCGATATGAAACCGGTGCTCTATACCGGGATTATTCCTGGGGGGCAATTGACACAAACTACGGATGTCGAAAATTATCCAGGCTATCCTGAAGGCATTATGGGCCCCGAGATGATGGAAGATTTTAGAAAACAAGCCGAACGATTTGGTACCGATATTCGTTTTGGCTACGTGACCAAAGTTGATTTCTCGGGCAAGGTGCATCAAGTAATTGTGGATGAAACCAAAACGATTACCGCCGATACGGTGATCATTGCAACCGGGGCATCTGCCAAATGGTTGGGTTTGGAGAGTGAGCAAAAATACAATGGCTTCGGTGTTTCGGCATGTGCCGTGTGCGATGGCTTCTTTTTCAAAGGCCAAGATGTGGCCATTGTAGGAGCGGGCGATACAGCTGCAGAAGAGGCCACCTATTTAGCTAAACTTTGCAACAAAGTGCACATGCTGGTTCGTCGTGACGAGTTTCGTGCATCCAAAGCCATGCAACACCGCGTGTTGAATACACCCAATATTGAAATACATTATCACTCTGAGACCAAAGAAATTTTGGGCGACGGGAAAAATGTAACAGGTGTGCAGGTAATTAATAAGGAGAGTGGCGAGGAAACAACCTTGGCGATTACTGGATTTTTTGTAGCCATTGGTCATAATCCGAATACCGAAATTTTTAAAGATTGGTTGGATATGGATGAAACTGGATATCTGATGACAAAGCCCAACAGCACACAAACAAATATTGAAGGCGTGTTTGCCTGTGGCGATGCGCAGGATAAATTATGGCGTCAGGCGGTAACAGCAGCGGGAACAGGCTGTATGGCTGCTTTGGAAGCTGAGCGTTATTTTGCAGCGAAGGAACATCAGGCTAAGATTCAAGTGGGGTGATGATTCTGCATTCGCTATCCGTTATTTACGTAACGTACTGGGCGGATAACCGAAATATTTTTTAAAAGCGGATGTAAAGGCTGATTGATTCTGGTAGCCTAAGCGTTCGGCAATTTCGCTAATGGATGTGTTGCACGCCTGCAAATGTTGGCGTGCTTGCTTCATCCGTATTTCTTGTAAGTAACCAAAAACGGTCGTCCCAAATAATTCTTTAAATCCTTGTTTTAATTTAAAGTCGTTGATCCCTACTTTGTGTGCCAGTTCAATGATCGAACAGGGCGTGTTTATATGGTCTCGGATGTATTCCTTGGCTTCCCGTATCCGTTCGATGTCGTAGGCGCTCAACGAACTTGCTTTTTGTCCGATATGCTGCATGCATTCGCATAAGTCAAGCTGAAGGGCAAATAATTCCTGCACCTTGGCTTCCAGATACATTTTACGGGTGGTTCCAATAAATGGACATTGATGTATATCGTTCATCACTGTTTGTGTGGGTATCGTAATGGGTAATGGACCGCGATATAATGGAGATGGGCCAACACGTGTTTTCGTTATTAGTTGATCGAGTATTTGGTGGCTACCATACCATTGATGCAAATACTCGGTAGAAAAATGTACCTCAAATGTGCTATAATCTATATTTTCTTCGAGTGTAGCAAAACCCTTGCACGACCGTAGATGGAGTAATTCGTAATTTGTTTGGTGCAGCATGCGGCGTTTCTTCGATGGATCCTCATCCGCGTGAATCGTATCGGAGAAGCTAAAATCTATTTCGAGGCAAGGTACTTCGAGTTTATTTCGGATGATGATGTCTTTATGGATGGTGTAATCACTCTGTACAAGAGTCGCTTTTTCTAAAAAAATATGTTTGTAGGTAACACTCCCTGAAGGAAGCGTGAGGCTCGACGAGCTTTCACGTGTGATACTGTTTGAGGAGATGGATGCACCTGGGATATCATTATAGAGTGTGCTAAGTTCCCCAAAATGTGGTTTAAAAGTCATATAGTCTACTTTTTTTAAGTATTTAAAACGATTCTAAATTACGTCATTGAATTCAACAATCATTCCCATATTCATAAAAAAGTCTCCCATATTCATAAATCGCGCATAGTGTTTACATGATACATTTGTGCTTGATGAAAGAATGTGTTTTATGTTTATTATGGGATCCAAAATAGGTGGGCTTCCTGCTATTCTTCGTGTTTTTATCCTATTGATGGGTACCTCTTTTGCAGGAATAGCATCATCAAATACACGAATTCAAGCAGGTGTTTATGATACCTTGATACAAAAAAGTAGCAAGCGTGAGCTTAAAGAGGTTGTTGTAAAGGGAAAAACAAGGCTTATTGAATTAAGAGAATCGCCGTTGACTATTGTCCCGATTGATGTGATGGCGCTGTATGGTAGGAGTGGAGATGTGGTAGCCTTGCTGAATCAGGCCCCTGGTGTACGCTTGCGTAGCGATGGGTATGTAGGCTCTGCGATTAATATCAACTTGAATGGTTTGCAGGGTAAAGCAATCCGTTTGTTTAAAGATGGTATCCCCATGGAGATTTTTGGACATGGCTTTGATCCAAGCCTAATTCCTTCAAACTTGTTGCAACGTATAGAAGTTTATAAAGGGGTTGTACCCATTTCGTTCGGGGCAGATGCGCTTGGTGGAGGGATTAATTTCGTCAGTCGATATCCTGCAAGTTCGCTTGCTGATGCATCGTATGAACATAGCTCTTTCAACACACACAGAGCTTCATTTATGGGATTTTTAAAATCGGATTCTTCTCGGTTTTATATAGGGGTGAATACATCGTTCAGCTATTCGGACAATGATTATCAGGTAACTGTTCCATTGTACGATTTGGAAACGGGGGCAACCAAATTTGCTGAATTAAAACGTTTTCATGATGCTACACGAGCTATTTATATGGAAACTTATGCGGGTTGGCGCGCATTGAAATGGGTAGATCAGTTACGTTTGACCTTGATTTATTCGTCGTTTTACAAGCAATTGCAGCACGGTGTGACCATGGGTCAGAGGCCTTACGGCGAGCCTTATGGTGATGATCAGGGGATAACGTCTATGTTGAGTTATGACAAAAGCTTGGTGGCTGATCAATTGCGGTTAAATATGGTGTTGGCGTATAGTCATTTCGATACCCGATTGGTGGATACAACGCGTGCACGCTACGGTTGGGATGGACATGTTTCGAGTCGTGATTTAGGCACTCGTGGCGAAATCAATTCTGGAAACGATCAACGCCAAGTTTTTCAGTTTTATACCATACGTACGAATCTCAACTATAAACTATCATCCAACCATACGATGGAGTTGAATGCAATCTACATCGCGAAAAAACGTGTAGGTAGTGACCCATTGGGTGCAAAAGATATTTTGACAGATGTGGATGTGCTGACCGTTCCAGCGTATTATAAAAAAAATGTACTGGGTTTGGGTATCCATTCAAAATTTTTGGATGATCGGGTAGAGAACATGATCGGTGTCAAACGATATGATTTGTTGACGAAGGGGTATACTTCCGACAATTATGGATTTGTGTTGTCACGAGATGGTATCACAACAGGAAAATGGGGTTTCATGGATGCCCTGAGTTATCGGATCACGAACCGTTGGCTATCCAAAATTTCCTACGAATATGCGACTCGTTTGTCGGATGAGTTCGAAGTTTTTGGGGACTCGCGCACGGTAAAAGAGAATTTAACATTGAAGCCAGAGTCTAGCCATAATCTAAATCTGCAACTGCAGTACACGGACAATGAGAGCGCCGGAAAATGGAGTGCGATGGCTAATTTTTTTTACCGGAGGGTGAACGATATGATTTTTTTGCAGGCGGATATTCCTTTTAGTCGATATATCAATTACAGCAATACGCGGGTGCGTGGTATCGAGTTTGATGTGTTGTACAGTCCCTTCAAGTTTTTAAAACTAGGTGCTAATGGTACGTATCAAGATATCAGACGAGTGGATATCGCTGAAGCCAACATCCAATATCTTGAAAATTCGCGTGTGCCTAACATTCCTTTTCTGTTTGGCAATACGCATGCATGCTTACAATGGAATAATTTGTTTCAAAAAAAGAGTAAGGTGGAAGTTTATGGCTATGCAAATTATGTGCATCGCTTTTTTCTCCAGTCTGTTTCAGAGAGACAAGAACCTGGGCTGTTCAGTCAGCCTGAATCTTTTGTAAGTACACTGATTATTCCGAATGATGGCCGTACGGGTACTACCTTATACACCGCTGGATTGGTTTATGGGTTCCCAAAAAATGGAGTAAGTCTAGGCTTTGAATGTGTGAACGTGAGCAATACGAAGAGCTTCGACAATTTTAATGTAGAACGACCAGGGCGGTCATTCCATTTGAAGCTGAGATATCAGCTTGCTGGTAATAATAAATAGTACAAATAATATATAATGATGAATACAATGTTAAAACGAACAGTAAAAATGGCTTTGGCTGTTACGTTTGTGATGAGCACACTGTTGTCATGTAAAAAAAATACGAATGCTCCTGACGACGGAGCTCTTGGTATCCAAAAAAATGCTTGGGCTGTTTATACCAAATCGACCACGGGCTGGGATGGATCTATTTTTATGTTAAATGGAAGGCCTTCAGGAGAGCTTGATCTTTCTGTCAAAATGGGTCGTCAGTTGAAGTACGCTGGTGGTGGTCGCACGTTCAATCATGCGGTATATAAAATAGGAGATGATGCTTCAAATTCAGGTATTCATCGGCTATTGCCTTCCACAACAGGTAAAATAGAAAGTGTCGGATTTTTAGCAACACCTGGTTCATCAGGAATGAACTTTCATATCAGTGATGCCGCGCATGGATATTACTCCGATTCAAACAAGGGCACATTGAAAATACAAATATTCAACCCTACCACCATGATGCGTACAGGAGAGATCGATTTGAGTTCGCTGTCAAGAAAAGGCGATAAAATTAAGCATGAGGCTGCTGGGCAATTAATTATTGCAGAAAAGGAGGGCAAACTATTTGTTGACCTTCGATATAGTGAAACGGTTCCTAGTGCATCATGGGTGCAGTTAAAGTCTCCCGAGGATGAAGTGCTGATGGCTGTGATTGATATCCGTTCGGGTAAATATGAAAGTACAACAAGCTATCCCAATGCTGGAAACCTAGGTTTATACAATGATCACCCACTTTGGAGCGTAGATGCAGTGACTGGCGATTTATATATCGTAGCCATTAGTGACATGAAAACCCAAAATCCAGCATCCAAAATACTTCGTATTAAAAAGGGTGAGACTTCATTTGATAGCAGCTTCGAACTATCGGTAATCCAATATCAGCCGAAGAGTGACTTCAACCGTTTGTTTGCATATAATGGCAAAATTTATACCACCATCGCATCCAGACCTGCCGGCTACTACAACAAAAATCATGGACAGAGCTACCGAGCGGATATCTGGCGTTGGGCCGAGATTGATGTAAATACGAGTTCTGTCAACTATTTAGATATCCCGGTAGACAATTTCTATTCCTACCAACAGCCATTTTTTGCAGATGGGCGTATCTATTTCATTTCAAACAATCAAGCGAGTGGTTTTTCGGGCGTATCGGAGCTAAATCTTGCAACGGGAGCAACTAAAGAAACCTTCCGACTAAAAAATAGTGGATTGCTCATGGGCTTTAATAAATTGAACTAATCACATTGATTTAACACCTACAATCATGCTATTGAACATAACCAATTATCTTATTCGACTATTTCTTGCCTACACCTTTATTCCGCATGGCATCGAAAAGCTTGTGGCCAAAATAGATGTGCAAGAATATATAGCCTATGGCCTAGGAAAGCCATTTATTGATTTTTATCTGCTTTTAGAAAGCTCTGGCTATATTTTTTTTGTGGGCTTTTTTCAGTTGTTATGTGGCACTTTGCTGATTTTCAAAAGAACCTATTTGCTGGGTGCTGTGATGATGATACCACTCACTTTGTGCATGCTTGCTTGCCATGTTTTTTTATCTCATAGCGTTGCATTTATGCTATATGATGCATGTGTGTTAGTCACCAATTTGTTTTTGGTGCTCTCGTCTTTTACAATCTTAAAACAGGTTTTCCTGAAACCACAGGCTACGTGGATATAAAAGCTTTACCCAACCCTCTCCAAAGGAGAGGGTTCTTTCTAGAGATGCTAGTCTAAAGACTAGAGTCATACTTATTCGAAGTCTATTGACTTCGAATAACAAGTTCAAAAAAATCTAATAATCCAAATCTAAAATCTAAATATGGAATCAAGTCATCTTAAAAAATTAAAAAATATAAGAGCCTGTTTAAATTTTATTCAACAATAATTTTATAGCGGATAGTTTGGTCATATATTCTGCAGAATCGATCAATAGCTCATAGTTTCTACACA
>CAIOLR010000097.1 GCA_903859135.1 uncultured bacterium
TATGACCAAACTATCCGCTATAAAATTATTGTTGAATAAAATTTAAACAGGCTCTTAATATTAAAATTAAATAATAAGATAATTATTGGTTATGCCTTTCAGGAAACCGTTTACTACTTTCTATAAACCAGGTGATTTGATTTATGGAATGGGAGCTTCAATAGCAGAGTTGGCCAAACAGCTCATACCTGGTTTCAGAAATAGAACAGCTAAAGAGAAGCTTGTTCAACTAATTAGAGTTTCCGAGTATCTGATGACAGATGCCGAGTTTCAAGGTGCTATAAATCAGGTGAAAAAATTGTATGGTAGGGGGCTCTTTTTTACAGGAAAGGCTAAAAGAAAAATTGATGAAATACAGCATTTGATGACTGGATACAGGAGCGCACTCCAGAACCATTCTAAATACAGGGATTATCTTGGAATGACTGCAGCGGACCTCCTAAAGAGTGTTGCTCGTGTGAATCAATTGTGGCGCAAGAAGAGCAAGGGAGGGCTTTATTATGCATGCTTCTTTTCTCCTAATGATATCGTTGTTCATTATTGCTTGGATGGATTAGATCTTGATAAGGTTATAGGCAAGTCAGTCAGTTCCATAGATACGCCTTCAACACATGCCCCTGTTAATAAACAACGAGCCATTACTAGTTCAGAATTACGTTGGATCTATCGCAATCGATATATCCCGAACGTTAGGGAGCGAATCCAGTTTTGGAGGCCAAATTTGGCTGGGTTTTATGTCCCATGTACGCCCCCTTGGGAATGGCCAATTGCTGAAGGTGGGGATTGGAGTCAATACAAGCCAACGAACGCAGCACCTGGTGCGGATCAACCTTAGATGGCTATTGCATATAAAGCCATTCAGAAAAGTCCGTTTTCATTTTTGTCTTCATTAATATGTTCATCCTGGAAAAAGTTTTTTTTGATGTGGAAACTTGCATTCGTGGGTTGAATCTGCGCTCCAATACATTAAGTCATTTGTAGAACTACTCAATAATTTATTCGTAAAATTGCCTTTCATTTTTTTGAAGTCAAAAATCATGCGAATCCAACTATTTAGTCTATTTGCCGTCTTGTTTTTCTCCGCGTGTAAAAACCAAAATGATCAAAAACTACCTTTCCTCGGAAATCGGGAGGCTGTGCAGCGAATCGTGAATGGCAAGCGTGTAATCGATACCATTTATCAAACGATACCCACTTTCAGTTTTACAAATCAGGATGGTGTGATTACAACTAATAAAGATTTTGACCGTACAATCTATGTGGCCGATTTTTTTTTCACATCCTGTGTCTCTATTTGTCCGATTATGCACCAACATATGTTGCAGGTGTACAATAAATTTAAGGGTAATAAGTGCGTTAAATTTTTATCACATAGTATCGATCCTCAACATGATACACCTTCGGTATTGAAGGAATATGCCCAAAAATTAGGAGTAGTGGGTAATCAGTGGCAATTTGTTTGTGGCTCCGAAGATGCTATCTATGGCATCGCGAAAGATTATCTGGTTTCGGCTTATGATGATGAATCGGATCCGCAAGGCAAAGTGCACCAAGGATGGTTTGTGTTGATCGATCGGGATAAACACATTCGTGGAGCGTATGACGGTACCAAAAAAGAACAAGTCGCTAAACTAATGGAAGATATGGATGTGTTGTTGGCTGAGTGTAAGGGTAAATGCCATTAAGTTTTCGGTGTATCTGTCGTGGATTTACACCTTCGATTTCTTCGTAGCCACCGCATACAAAGCCAATCCCATAGTCACAAAAAACAGAAAACCGACGAGCTGATACATATTTGAGCCCATACTTTCAGTCAAATAGGTTTCCATATTCAAACGATCAATTGGTTTTGCGGTGATTTCAAAAGCTTTTAAAAATGCATAAACAACGCCCATTAATGCACCGCCAGCAACTAAACCGGTGGCGAACAAGCTTCCTTTTCCTAGTTCATCATTCTCTAATTGTTCATTTTTCTTTTTTGCTCGCCAGTCGACAATGCCTTTGATGAGGCCTCCGGCAAAGATGGGAAGCGTGGTTGATAATGGCAGATAAGCCCCAACAGCAAATGAGAGCGATTTTACATCGCAAAGCTCCACGGTAATTGCCAAAAAAACACCTACGAGCACAAATTGCCAATCTAGGTTGAATGATAATAAACCTTTAATTAAAGTAGCCATTAATGTTCCTTGCGGTGCCGGAAAGGCATCGGTTCCGATGGTATGGTGAATGCCTTGTGCCAGTAAGGCTGGATTGGGTCGATCCAAAATAGAGAGCGTCACGCCAATCACTACAGCCGAAACAATAGCACCAATAAATAAGGCAAGCTGTTGGTATTTGGGGGTGGCACCTACGATATACCCTGTTTTTAAATCTTGTGAGGTGGCACCTGCATTTGCTGCGGCTATACAAATCATGCTGCCTACAACGAGTGCCATGGGTTCAAAAAAATGACCTGTCCAGCCGATACTTACAAATACGAGGCAGGTTCCCATCAGGGTGGCAATGGTCATGCCCGAAATAGGATTCGATGAGGAGCCAATTAAACCCACTATCCGACTCGAAACCGTTACGAAGAAAAATCCAAATACGATGATGAGTACACCAATCAATAGTTTATTGAGTAATGAATCGCCTGGTATTTGTGGTAAAATAACCATCAGGACAACCAGTGCAAGGCTTCCAAAGATGACCGTTTTGAAAGACAGATCATCGTCGGTACGTTTGGTTTCAAGCTTCTGAGCAGCTGTTTTTTTCACAGATGCTACGCTTGATTTGAAAGAGGAAATAATGGTAGGAATAGTTCGAATCAGTGTGATAAAACCACCAGCAGCGACAGCTCCAGTACCAATTTGACGCACATACGCTTTGTAAATGGCTGATGCGGTATCGGCAAAAGATTGGGTGCTTGGATCCCAGCCACCTGGACCACCCAGACTTAGCAAATTTTTTAAATAACCCAATTTGATCAATTGTAAAGCGATGGTTTCGGCTGGGACTACTGATGCTAAAAGCGGAATTAATCCCAACCAGGCGAGCACACCGCCGGCAACCAATACCCCCGCTATTTTAGGGCCTATAATATAGCCGACTCCTAAATATTCAGGTGTGATATCCCCGTTGAGTGTAGCCGATGGAAAATATTTATTGCTTTGCTGGGTAATCCATGCTGGTGTTTCGGCAATGAGATGGAATACTTTTTGAAGGATCGCATAAACAAAAGCAAAACCTAAGCCTTGATAGGCTGTTTTGGCAAAGTTTCCCCCTTTATCTCCTGCTATGAGGACGGATGCACAAGCTGTTCCCTCGGGATATGGGAGGGAGTTGTGTTCTTCCACAATTAATGATCGTCTTAAGGGAATCATCATGAGTGTGCCTAAAATGCCACCCAGTGCAGCTAAAAAGAATATTGGCCAGTAGGAGAAAAAACTTTCTCCATTGCTTCCTGCTGATAAAAAAAGAAATCCAGGAAGGGTAAAGACTACACCCGCAGCGATTGACTCTCCTGCCGAGCCTGTGGTTTGGATAATGTTATTTTCAAGGATGGTCGTCTTGAAAAATTTCTTCCCAATTGAAATAGCCAATACAGCAACAGGTATGGATGCCGAAACGGTTAGCCCTGCTTTTAAAGCTAAATAAACAGTTGCTGCCCCAAAAATGATCCCAAATAAGGCGCCTAATGCAATGGATTTGATCGTGAACTCTGCAACTTGACTGTTGGAAGAGATGTAGGGGGAAAACTCCTTCTTCGATTTAATAGCTGACATAGACTTCATTCCTTGATGTGTGGGCAAAGTAAATGTTTTTAACGATTATTATGTGTCTGGATTAAAAAACGTACAGATTGACTAGTTTTGTACTTCATGAACAATCAAGCAAAAGCGGTATTTCTCGATAGAGATGGGGTGTTGAACAAAGAACTGGGTGATTATGTTTGTCGCCTAGCCGATTTTAACGTTTTAGAACACAATTTAAAATCGCTGCTTGAAATTCAAAATAGGGGATATCTGTTGATTGTGATCACCAATCAAGGAGGCTTGGCCAAAGGCTGGTACTCTGATGAAACACTCAGTCAAATGCACGCCCACTTACGAACCATTTATGCAGATCATGGAATTAACTTGGTCGAAATTTATTATTGTAACCATCATCCCGAATTCAATGGTCGATGTTTGTGTCGTAAGCCAAATTCTATAATGATCGAAAAGGCATTAGCACGTTTCAATATCGCTGCTGCACAGTCTTATTTTATTGGTGATCGCGAACGCGATATCATGGCAGGTGAGGCAGCAGGGGTGAAGGGCATTTTGATAGATAGCAATCAATCTATTGCTGAAGTATTGGATCAAATAGCCTGATATACGGGTTTCAACAGGGCTTTCTTACCAAACGAATATTTTTTCTAAGCCTATTCTTATTTTTATTCTCCTAGCGTACATTGCCACGAAGGTGATTATTTACTTCTGTTTGCCAATTTAAGCTTGCCTTGGTTTTTGAAATCAATAGCACCTATAGATTGACAAAAAGATGATGATGTATCGCGATTTTGTATAGTTTTATATTAATCTTTTAATTAATTAATTATTTTAATTAACTTGAAGTGAAATATTGTATGGATTTTTTATTCGTTTGCATGCTTTATTTGCCATTATAGCTTATGAAAAAAAGATTTACCCTCCTTGTGTTGTTGATTCTATCCATTGTTGCAGAAATGGCATATAGTCAGATATGTGCCACCCCTGGTTTTGATGGCTCTTTTGATATCAGTGGCCAGGTGAATACCTACTACCCGCCAGCTCCTAACACCATACTGTCCAGCGGGGCTACCAGCGTTCGTCTTGACAAAGTGCCTGATGATGTGACTGCTAATATTGTTGTTAATGGTGCCTTTTTTCCTTTTACTAATTCGTATTCGAAGGGGCAAATACATATTGGCGATTTGCTTTTGATTATCCAAATGCAGAATGCGAGTATCGAGTCTTCAAATAGTAATTTGTACGGTGGCGGGATATCGAATACGGGTCCTGATGGATTAGGAGGCACGGGGTATACTAGTTTAGGCAATACAGGTTTATTTGAATACGTGGTGGCTACGAGTGACGTTCCAATTACGGGCGGAATTTTAACCTTTAGGGGTGCCGGTGTTGGGACTGGTGTAGTAAATACTTATTTCAATACACCTTTTGATCCTGTTAGTACAACGCGAGGTCAGCGAACTTTTCAAGTGGTACGTGTACCTCAGTATTCCAATGTAAAGCTCACGGGTGATATCAAAGCTCCCCCTTTTAATGGTCGTGTGGGAGGTATTATTGCCTTTGATGTAGCTGGTACGATGAATTTTAATGGACAGATAATCGATGCGAGTGCAAGGGGGTTTAGGGGAGGGTTTTCATATCGGAACGGTGGTTCTCCTGGTAATAATTACACTTATGTAGCTACCTCTGA
>CAIOLR010000098.1 GCA_903859135.1 uncultured bacterium
GGACCAGCGTTAAAAAGCTGTGTAAAATTGTAATTTACTTGATCAAAAGCGTTGCGAAGAGGCGTACCTAAGCCGTCATTAGCTACGTTTCCAGTATTGATAATTATTTGTCCCATGTGGCCCAATCCTTGATTATTTCATGTATTTAGTTGAAATCTGCTATAGTAGGTTTGTAGATTTTACCAAAATCATTGTTTTTTATCATAGGTTATCATATAATAACGTATAGCTTAATTGAAGCTACAACAAATAGTATTTAAATTTAAGGAAATCATAATGATTAAGAAGTTCAATAAAGAGTCTAAGACTTATAGTTTGTTCAAGCACCTTCAGTCTGGCGCCCATATTACTGCTACCGAAGCTGATAGCATGTTGGGTATTAAGAATCTTTCAGCTGAAGTTTCACGAGTTCGTCAGATGGGTTTTGCTGTTTATAGCAAAACATATAAGGCTGGCAACAACAAGAAAGTTACATACTTTGTAATGGGTACACCATCGCAAGAACTCGTAGCATTGGGTTATAAAGCCAAAGCTATGGGCATCACTCTGTAATACTCCGTTCGGTAGTATTGTAAGTAAAAGCCAGTGCAATGCTGGCTTTTTTGTTGACAATTAAATCAGTATCATCTATAATACTTTAAATTAACAATATGGAGTAGTGATGGATATCACACCTATTAAAGTAGAAGTTGAAGTTTCTGTAGAAACAATTGAAGCCATTCTAGATAGCTTTCTTGAGCATACATATGGCACATTTTCTCCAGAAGTGTTGAAGAAAGCTGGTATGCCGTCTAAGAAGGTATATACAGAACGAATCTTGTCGGATCCTAAATTTACTGAAATGATTATTGGTCATGTTAGAGAAGTTGTTGAATACTACACAGATGATGGTGATATGTGTGAAGATATGAGTGACACTGGGTATGATGATTTTGTTAAAACTGACGAAATTCGTTGTGCTGACATTCATCGTGAAATTCTTACAGCACAAAGAAAACTTGAAGAAAAACAGCGCAGGGAAAAAGAGAAGCAGCTTACTGCTGAGCAGTTAAAGAACAAGGTAGCCGCCAGTCGCAAGTTTTTAAAAGACAACGGATATACTGTTACCAAGACTAAAGTTAAACCTGAAGTTAATACAAATGAAAATTCTTAAATTAGACGGCAGATTCGCCAACTACCCTCGTTATAAGTATGCTCTTCAGTTTAGAGGAAGAACTATAAGACAAGTCAGTCTTTGTGCCGAGCGAAAAGAATATGCTAAGATATTTGAAAAATTTTACGGTCCAGCTAGAATCAAAAATCCAGATTTTAATCCTAGCAGAACGCATTGGAGCTTGCAGAACATAGATAACCCGCTATGGATGTTTGATAAGAAACATAACAGGATTTATTACCAAGATGAAAGTGTTTTATCAATGGTGATGCTAATGATCAAGCCGGTTGCTTGACAATTAAACTAACTACAGTTATAATTTGTTATCTTAACAAAACACACGGGAATATTATGGCAAAGCACAAACGACTTGATAAAAAGGTACAGGTAGAGGACTACCTTGTATTAGAATACTTAAATTTATCTGAATTAAAAGATAAAGCCGAAGAATGGTTCCATCAGTATGGCCCAGACGCATGGCTTGAGCAATACCAAGAACCGTATAGTGAGTCATACAGCTGGGGAATTTTTAAGCGAGTTCCCGAGACTGATGCTGAGTATGATGCTCGTGTTGCTTTGTTAAAGCAGCATGAAACCGCTAAAGAAGAGCGTGATCGTGCTGAGTTTGAACGACTATCTAAAAAATATGGAGCCACAAATGTTTGATAAAGAACTCACAGACGCAGAAAAAGTTGTAGAACTAACTAAGCTATTGATCTTTAATGAGAGAACCATTGAAGAATGTATCGCCCGTATGGCTGAACTGGAAGCTGATGCTGTCATTGGACGATTGGTTCGTGCTAAATTTACCAGCGGCAATTCAATCTCTGTACCACGCATTACCCTAGAC
>CAIOLR010000099.1 GCA_903859135.1 uncultured bacterium
TGTGTAGAAACTATGAGCTATTGATCGATTCTGCAGAATATATGACCAAACTATCCGCTATAAAATTATTGTTGAATAAAATTTAAACAGGCTCTTATAATAATCATGTATAAAAACCGTTTCAATCGTTCTGAAATTGGTTTAGTAATGAAGTCTATCACGATCATCTTAACGCTATTCGCGCTAATTGCAAAGGCCCAAATGCATACTGGAGCACGATTTTCTTCCATGGCTTATGCCGCAGTCGCACTACAAGATGTGTGGTCCATACAACAAAATCAGGCTGGTTTATGCGATCTGAAAAAACCTGTTTTTTCTCTTGGATCTACCCCTGGCTTTGGGGATCACGAACTGAAAATCCAATCTGCTATCGTTGCCTTGCCATATCGATCTCATTTCTTTGGCTTAGGTTTTCAGCGTTATGGAATCGTTGAGTACAATGAGCAAAAAATGGGGGTCACCTATGCGCGTCGTTTTAATACGCTATCTGCGGCTATCAATGTCAATTATCATCAATTATATATTCAAAATTATGGATCGGCGCGGAGCTTTTCTATTGAGGCTGGTTTGCAGTACTGGGCTAGTCCGAATTTGTGTTTAGGGGTTCATGTCGCTAATCCAAATCAAAGTACTTACAATTCGAGCGTAGCCTATATTCCTAGAAGGGTACAAATAGGAGCATCTTATCGATTTTCGGATCAATTGATGTTGGCGACAAGCATCAATAAAATTTCAAATAACCCTGTGGATATTGGTGCAGGTTTAGAGTATGGTTTGATCGGATGGCTTTTTCTGCGTGGAGGGGTATCGGTAAAGCCCTTGAAGCAATATGTTGGTTTTGGTATTCATTATGGCCAATTCAGGTTCGATGTTGCGACGGTTTCACATGCTACATTGGGTTACTTGCCTCAGTTAGCTTTCAGTTATGAGTTGTAAACAGCTAGTGCTTGGGTTGATCTGCTTTATTTATTTCAAATCAGTGGGGGCACAAACGACTATGGATGTAGAGCAAATCGTTGAGTCTGTAGCCCAGAATTATTCCGAAGATTTTGATTATTCTGTCCTGACTGATCGTCTGAATTTTTACCAAAAAAATCCAATCAATATCAATAAAGTAGGCAAAGAGCACTTGCAAGAATTATTTTTTTTGAGCCCGCTTCAAATCAATGCACTACTCAATCATCGGGCAAGTAGTGGACCATTTATAAATGTACTGGAGTTGCAATCTGTTGAAGGTTTTGATTCAGAAACGATTCGTAAACTTGCGTATTTCATCACCCTTGGACAGCCCAAATTATTTAAAGATGAATCCATGCAGCATTTTTTTGACAATGGGAACCATGATTTTATGGTTCGCTATGGGCGGGTTTTAGAAAACAAAAAGGGCTTCATTGGCTCAGATAAGTCTAAATCGAGTTATTTAGGATGCCCTAATCGTGTATCAGCACGCTATAAATTTGATTCAGGGGCTAACATAGCTGGGGCGCTAAGTATGGAGAAGGATGCTGGCGAGCAATTTTTTGCTGGTGAAAATCAATCAGGTTTTGATTTTTATTCTGCCAATATCACAATTAAGGATTGGGGGAAAATCAATAAACTCATCATCGGCGATTATGCGCTACAATTTGGGGAGGGACTGACCCTTTGGTCTGGTTTAAGTTTTGGCAAAGGATCCCAAATGGTGACCCTTGCCAAGCAGGATATTGGAGTTAAGCCGTATACATCGCTCAATGAAAATTCTTTTTTTAGAGGTGTTGCCGCTAGTTTAGATTTCAATTCTTTTCGGTTTAGCCCTTTTATATCCTACAAAAAAATAGATGCAAATCTCAAGGATGACAAAATTACGTCGCTCCTCTCAAGTGGATTACACCGAACACCTTCTGAAATAGTAGATAAAAATAGTACCACGCAGTTTTTGTTTGGCTCAAATTTACAGTACAGCAAAAAGTTGTTGACGATAGGGCTAACGGCATATCAAAGTCGCTATCCCCACCCTTTTGAGTCAGAAAAACAGCTATACAACCAATTTGGTTTTACGGGTACTGATTTGACGAATATAGGCTTGAACTACCATCGTTCTTTTCGGAATTCTTATTTCTTTGGTGAGATGGCGCATAGTGTTGGAAGTGGTTATGCCTTTTTGAATGGATTAATGAGTGCGCTATCTCCTCGAGTATCACTGAGTATTTTGCATCGGAATTATCAAAAAAACTACCACTCGTTTTATAATCAAGCAATTTCTGAAGCATCAACGGCCCTGAATGAAACAGGTTTTTACACAGGTTTGAGCATCAACCCAAATTCAAAATGGGAGTGGTTCGGTTATGTTGATCTGTTTAAATTCCCGTGGTTGAGGTTTGGTGTCGATGCCCCATCGGAGGGATATGAACTGTTTAGTCAGCTCACCTATAAGCCGAGTAAAGGGGTGAAGTTAATCGCTCGCTATCAATCGGAAACGAAAGAGGAAAATGATGATCTCAAAAACACGATCAATACCCTGGTGCAAGTCCAAAAGCAAAACTATCGACTCGAGCTTGGCTATCAGTTGAACGATGACTTCTTGCTTCGAAATCGAATCGAGCTATCTCATTATCAAAAAGCTACGAATGCGATGGATTTTGGCTATCTCATCTACCAAGATGTTGTTTATTCTCCGCTGCAATCGAAATTTACAGGAAACATACGGGTTGCTTATTTCGATATCCCAGATTATGATGCTCGGATTTATGCTTACGAGCATGATGTACTGTATAGTTATACGATCAAAATGTATCAGAACAGCGGATTTCGCTATTATTTGAACGGACGTTATACCATCAAAAGAGGACTAGATTTTTGGTTAAAATACAGTGTGAGCCAGTACCTGAATCAGGAAAAAATAGGTTCAGGCCTAGATCAAATAATTGGCGATACAGGTTCTGAAATACGTTTTCAACTCAGGTATCAGTTTTGACAACGATGTTCCATAAAGGCGAAATTCCATTCGTTCGGTTATTGATTCCTTTGATACTAGGCATAAGTTTCGGTTGGTTTTTGCCAGAACCCATTGTTCTCCAATGGGGTATAATTAGCCTTGTTTTTATTTTAGTAGCCTTCACCCTACTTCTTGTTTTTTACAAACGTGCACCCTTATACAGATACCCTTGGATTTTGGGTGTTACGGTTCATGCTTTTTTGCTTTTGCTGGGATACTTTTTATGTCTCAAAGTAGATGAGCGCGGCGATCCAAAATACTTTACAGCGGATGCGGATGCACTGGTACTTCAAATTACCAACGAGCCCAAATCAAACGGATTAAACATACGGTTCCAGGCGGACGTAGTTCAACGACTAAAAAACAAAACATTTTACCAAACAAAAGGCAAATTGATGGTGACGCTAAAAATGGACTCTATTCGTCCACTTCATTTAATGTATGGCGATTTGTTACTTGCTCCAGCTAAATTTAACGAAGTCGATCCTCCCTTCAATCCGGCTGAATTTGATTTTAAAAACCATTTAGCCAACCGTCAAATATATCACCAAGCATTCATCAATCAGCAACAGGTTATCGTCCTGAAACGTAATGTCGAAATATCCATCATTTCATTCGCTCTAAAACTTCGAAAAAAGTTGGTCGATAAATTTTATACCTACCTACCCAATAAGGAAGTAGCATCATTAGCTTCTGCATTAATCCTCGGCTATCGTACCGATCTAAGCAAAGAAGTGCTTCATACCTATTCGCAAACAGGAACCATGCATGTTCTAGCGGTGTCTGGGATGCATGTCGGCATAGTGTTTCTAGTGTTAAGTTTTTTATTAAAACCATTGAGCAGAAATCCAAATACAAAACTTCTAGGCGCTATTTTAATGATCCTTTCTATTTGGTTTTATGCCTTGATTACCGGCTTTTCGCCATCCGTTTGCCGGGCCTCAACCATGCTTTCGTTTGTTGTTTTAGGCAAAGCTTTCGGTAAAAGCCAGAATACATACAATCTGCTAGCTATTTCTGCTTTCTTTTTGTTGCTTTATCATCCGCTGTATTTGTTCGATGTCAGTTTTCAATTATCCTATTTGGCGGTAATTGGGCTGGTTTATCTTCATCCGAAAATTTATCAGATGCTTTTTCTAAAAAATAAACTGCTCGATTGCATTTGGAGTTACAGCGCATTATCCATAGCAGCACAGTTGACAACCTTCCCCATTAGTATTTACTATTTCCATCAATTCCCGCTCTACTTTCTTCTGAGTAATCTATTAATAGTGCTTCCCGTTACTTTGCTGATGTATCTGGGTATTGCATTTCTATTAGTACCCTTTGCGATTTTATTAAAACCGTTAGGACTAATCCTAAATGGAATCATCCTATTTACAAATATCGGTCTGCAATACATTCAAGAACTTCCCTTCGCTAGTTTAGGTGGGATGTGGATGGGCAGCTGGCAATGTGTTTTAATGTATACCATGATCAGTTGTTTCACTTGGCTTTGTATGGAGGCAAACAAAAAGGCTTTTTTTGTTTTTATGGGATTGATGATTGTATGGTCGTTTAGTATTACCTATCAAGTGATTCAAAATCAAAACCGTCATGAATTGATATTTTATAGTTTAAGAAGGAACACTGCCATTGCACACATCTTTCAGGGGAAAGGTACCCTTGTAACCGATATTTCATCCACCAATAAAACGGTTGATTTTTCCATTCAACCAACACTGTCAAGTAAAGGAGCAAACTTGGATAAACGAGTATCCTTGAGCGATTCCGCTTGTTCGCCTATATATAAGGTGTATCCCAACTTTATGCAATTCGGCAATTTTAAAATCCTGCGTTGGAGTCCCACGCTCGATAGTGTACGATATACCAAACAAATTCGGGTCGATGCCCTACTATTAAGCGGCAATCCAAAAGCAAAACTATCGGATATATTAGCTACTGTCAATTGTTCTATGTTATTGATTGATGGTAGCAATGTCGATCATCGAATTAAAAAATGGCAAGCAGAAGCCCACTTACTACAAATTCCTTTCCGTGTATTGAAGTACGAGAAAGCGTTCGTTGTGAAATTGTAATTTTTGTAGGTTTGGACGTCAATTAAACCTAGCATTAGTATCAATTTTAAGAAATATGAACCTGGTCGAATACCAAACCATCAATCGAGTAGCCTACATCAGTCTAAATCGTCCCGATAAAAGAAACGCCTTAAATCCAGAACTCGTTCAAGCACTTAAACACACCTTTGAAAAAGCCAATACAGATCACCAAGCCAAAGTCATCGTGCTTAAAGCCCGCGGCGAAGCATTTAGTGCAGGAGCTGATTTGGCTCACTTACAACAATTACAAACCAATAGCTATGACGATAATCTCGCAGATTCCAATGCATTAAAAGAACTTTTTTACACCATATACACTTCTACCAAACTAGTTATTGCACAAGTAGAAGGCCATGCCATTGCTGGTGGATGTGGTCTTGCATCTATATGCGACCTGATTTTTTCCGTCCCAGAAGCTAAGTTTGGTTATACCGAAGTTAAAATTGGCTTTATCCCCGCACTAGTGGCCTGCTTCCTTTTACGCAAACTAGGGGAGGGGAGAATGAAAGAGTTGCTTCTCTCAGGAGAGTTGATTGATGCAAAAACAGCTTGGGATTATGGCTTGATTAACTTCATTGTTGATAAAAACAGTATTGAGTCCGAAGTGAAGAATTATGCCGAAAAAATAGTTACGTCTACTTCTGCGCAATCCATCGCTTTAACGAAGGCCTTATTAAACAAGGCATATACCATGAGTCTTGAGGATAGTCTACATGAAGCTGTAGTATATAATGCAAATGCTCGATCGTCCAATGATTGTAAACGTGGTATCGCTGCCTTTTTGAACAAAGAACAGCTACGTTGGTAAATCCCCCTCACAAGCACAGCTCAAGTTGATCAATGTGGTCAGTTGTAATCGCTCGTGTAACTCTTCAATCGTGTACACAAGGGCAAATAGATAAAGCGTATATGGTCCTAGAGGTACGTTTTGTAGCATCGATTGTATCCTCGAGTGTTTTATTATCTGATGTTACGCAGTATGTTGAAAATTTATTTTTTGTAGTTCTTCCCAAGCAGCTTTATTAGCGGCGAGATAAATTTTGGCTTTGAGTGCAAAGTGATTTAATTTTCTGCACAATTTTAA